>NZ_RAWR01000001.1:0-142611 GCF_003986945.1 Corallococcus sp. AB018
AGGTCCCACGCCTCCGCGCCTGGACTGGAGAGGACCGGGACCCGCCCGCCCCGCGGGACTGGCGCTCGCGGCGCGGCCCGGGGGTCCCCTGCCCCGCTCTCCAGCGACGGGTCCTCCAGCAGCCTCCGCTCGACGCCTGCTGGCACCGGCAGGCCGTCCCGCCGCATCCGGTCCGCGGTCTGCGTCACCCCGAGCGCGGCCCACATCGCGAACGGGCCGAGCTCCCACTGGAAGCCCCGCGTCAGCGCCACGTCCACGTCCCGGGGTGAGCGCGCCACCGCGCCCACGCAGCGGGCCGCGTGGGACAGGATTCGCGACACCACCTCCCAGGCGAAGCGGCCGGCCCGGCCCTCGTCCGCGATGAGCTTGCGCAGCCGCGCGCTCGCGTCGTCCTCCGCCAGCAACGGCCGCAACGTCCGCGTCAGCGTTGGGTCCGACTCCCGGCGTGCCGCCAGCGAGGGAGGTCCCGCGCGCCATCCGGGTGGAAGCTGGAAGCCAGCGCGCTCCTCTGGCAGCTCCGCGTGGCAGCGCTCCACGACGTCCACGAAGGCGCTGGCCCCCCAGTCCTCCAGGGCCTGGAAGCAGCCCCGCTCGCGCGAGAACAACAAGGCCGTCAGCCCCTCCACGTCCCCCAGCGCCAGCCCGTGCGCCTCCATCCGCTGGAGACAGGTGACGAACGCGTGGGCCGCGGCGCGCTCGGCGACGAGGTGCGGCGACTCCCGGGCCACCACGACGCTCAGGCCCAGCACGTCCCGCGCGAAGGCCCTCGCCTGTTCCACCCGGACCGCCTCCGTCCCGGGGCCCGGCACCAGCTCTACCAGGCGCGCCCTCCTCACGGGCGGCAGGAAGTGCATCCCCAGGAAGCGGCGGAGGAAGTCAGGAGCGCGCCCCGCCACCAGCTCGCGCAGCGGCAGCCGGGACGTGTCCACGGCCACCAGCGCCTGCGGTGCGAGCAGGGGCTCCAGCCGCGCGAGCAGCTCCGACGTCCCGGCCCGCGTCCCCTGCGTGGCGTCCACCACGAGCCCGCAGCCGCGCAGCGCCTCCGCGTCACCCGGGAGCGCACCTGGCGTCACGAGCCTCGCCAGGGAGCGGTGGAAGAACGGGGACGGCGTGGCGTCCAGGGCCCGCGCCAGGCCCTCTGCCGCGGCGCCGGGGCGCTCCACGTCGAGCAGGAGCACGGGGACGCCCACGTTGGCCAGGTGCGCGGCGAGCCCCAGAGCCGGGGCCCCCGTGCCCAGCACGGCGACGCGTTGGATGCGGGAGGCCATGGGCCCTCAGCTCCCCGTCCAGGGCCGGAGCACCCTCCGGAAGAGCTGGAGCAGCGGCTCGGCGCTCGTCCGCGGGAAGAAGTGGCCTCCGGGGAACATCTCCAGCGTGAAGGACTCCCGGGTCTGCTCGGCCCACTCCTCCAGGGCCACGCGCGCCACCGCCTTGTCGTCCTCGCCGCCCAGGACGGTGAGGGGCACCGGGAGCGGCGCCTCGCGCCGGTAGGTGTACGACTCGATGACCGCCCAGTCCGCGCGGATGATGGGCATCAGCATGTCCATCAGCCCGGGGCTCGCGAGCACCTCCGGGGGCGTTCCCTCCAGGCGCACGAGGAACTGGAGGAACTCCTCGTTGGACATCAGGTGCACCTGGGGCGACCACCGCGAGTGCTGGGGCGCGGCGAACGCGGAGATGAACAGGTGGCACGGCAGGGGCGCGTGCCGGCGGCGCAGCTCGCGCACGAGTTCGAAGGAGATGAGCCCGCCCATGCTGTGACCGAACAGCGCGAAGGGCCGGTCGAGCAGCGGCTCCAGCGTGTCCGCCAGTCCCTGGACGAGCGGCTCCAACCGCAGGCTCGGCAGCTCGCGGATGCGCGCGCCACGCCCCGGCAACTCGAGCGCGCACCCCTCCACCGACTCGGGCAGGTCCCGATGCCAGGTCCGGAACACCGAGGCTCCTCCCCCCGCGAAGGGCAGGAAGAAGAGCCTCACCCGTGCCCCGGGCCGAGGCACGGGACGGACGAGCCAGCGTGAATCAATCACCCCCGCCCGTCCTTGCCCGTGGAGCGGTCCCCGGGCGAGGCCGGAGGCGCGGAGGTGGACGCCTTCTTCGCGGGCGCACCGATGCCCTGGACGAACGCCTGCACCGCGTGGATCTGCTGCTGCGTGAAGATGAACCGCGTGTCGCGCTTGTCCGTCTCCTTGGAGCCGCCCGAGATGGCGCGCGGCAGGAAGGGATAATCACTGAGCAGCGCCTTCACCGCGAGGATGACCTGGCGGTCCAGCACGTGGCCCAGCCCGTCCAACCGGCCGCGGGACTGACAGGGCTTGCCCGCGTTGACGTCCGCCTTCAGCGTGGCGGCCATCCGCGTCAGCTCCTTGGACTTCTGCGCGTCGCGCTGGCCCTCGGCCAGCCGGGTCAGCGTCTCCTGGAGCGTGCGCGCCGTGAACATCTGCACGTCGCGGTGCAGGAGGCTCCAGCCCACCTGGAAGAGCTTCACCAGTTCCTGGCGCTCCAGCAGGTCCGCGGCGTCGTCGACGGTGGGGTCCCCGGGCCGGTTGCCCGCGGCCTCCCGCAACAGCCGCTCCATGCCCAGGTTGCAGACCGCCACCGCCGCGTCCGCGGCCTCCAGCGGACGGAACGCGCGGCCCGCATAGGCGCACCCGGAGATGAGGACGTTGGCCAGGTAGCTCAGCTCCCGCAGCCGGTCCATGTACGCCTTCGGCTCGCGGTCGCGGACCGCGAGGACGGCCCGCTTGAACAACGGCTCCGCGTGCGCGGCCTGTGGCTCCCCGGCGGCGAGCAGCGGGTGCTGGGCCGGCGCCTCCAGCACCTCCGCCTCGCGCAGCTCCTGGAGGAACTTCACCACCTTCTGCGACGGCGCGCCCTGCGGCAGGGCCTGCGTGGGTCCCTTCTTCGCCGCCTCCTTCGCCGCGCGATCCAGCGACTTGAAGTAGGACTGGGTGATGGGGTCCGGGGCGCGGGAGGCCACGAGTTCCTCCGTGGGCGTGACGCGCGCCAGGTTGAGGAAGCTGGCCGCCGACGAGGGCGCCACGTAGCCCTCCGCCTCGCGCCGGTCCTCGCGGTCCGCCGCCACGTCCGACTCCAGCATCTCCTCGCTGTTGAGGACGTTGAACAGACCGCCGTTGTCGTCGATGTACTCCGTGGAGATGTAGCAGCAGCGATCCAGCATCCGCATCAGGAAGTCATGGTGGTTCTTGTCCAGCTCCACCAGGACCGCGATGAGCGAATCCCAGCTCAGATGATCCTTGGCGATGATCTGGTATTCGGCGAACTCCTCATACAGACAGCTCTCCAGGGCCTTGTCCGTCAGGTCATCGTCGTCCGAGCGGCTGTTGCCAGACATCCGCTCGGCCATCGCGTCGATGTTGATGACCAGCACGTGCTTGCAGACGGCCAGGGTGACCAGGTCCTCGTCCAGCTCCGCCAGCTTTTGCGCGGCGAACTCCACCCCGGCCTCCATCATCACCTGGAGCCAGAGGCTGAAGCGCTCCGCGTCGAACGTCTGGTCCTTGCCAGGCTTCGCGCTGCGCCAGAGGTCCTCGTCGAAGATCTTCTTGAGCTGTTCGGTCGTCGCCAGGGCGACGATCTCCCCGGAGTCCTCCAGGCCGATGTGGTCGATGAGCTTGGAAAGCACGGGGGCTTCCAACCCCTGCACGATGCTGACCAGCTCCGGCTCCTCCAGGATGCGTGTCAGGAGTTGCTGCGGACGGCTGTTCGAAGAGGTCGACAATGCCTTCGTCATGACTTCTCCCCAAGCAATGCGCCTGCCCCACGGCGCTTCGCCAGACGAATACTAGAACGCCCCGAGCACTGACAGTCTTTTCTGGAATCCACTGAATTCAAGTGGACTCTCGTTCCTGGATGCCATTCCGGGCGGAGGCCGGCGGGACGGGGAGCTGGAGGCCGGCCACGTAGTGGGCGAGCTCGGAGAGCGTGCGGTGCGCGACCACGTCTCCCGGTTCCAGCATGACCCCGAAGTCCTCGCGCAGCTTGGCCACCATGAACATGACGTTGATGGAGTCCAGGCCGTACTCGCTGATGTCCGCGTGCATGTCGATCTCCGACTCGGACACCTTGAGGATGCGGGCGGCGGCCGCGCGCACCTTGGGCGCCACGCGCGTCTGGACGTCCGACTCCGGGGCGGGCGGAGGCGCGGGAGGGGCGTCCGCCTGGGGCTGCGTCCGCGCCCGGATGGCGTCCGCGATCTCCGCGATGCTGCCGCCGGACACCACCGTCATCGGTTCGAAGGCGGCGCCGAAGGCCGACTTGAGGCGCAGGATGATGGTCATCATGTCGAAGTGGTCCACCCCCTGGTCCTGGAGGGACTGGCGCGGGTCGAAGTCAGACGCCTGACGCTTCATCACCTCCGCGGCGACATGGAGGATGCGCGCCCCCGGTTCATCCGGCTCGGGTGCGGCCCGGACAGGCTCGGCGACAGGCTCGACGGCTGCCTTGGCGGCGGGCTGAACGACGGGCTCCGGCGCGGCCTGCGTGAACCAGCAGCGCTTCCGGTCGAAGGCGTACGTGGGCAGGTGGATGCGCCGCGGGCCGCCGCGGTGCAGCGAGGCCCAGTCGACCGTCGCGCCGCCGACCCACTGGCGGGCGAGCTCGCGCGGGTCGTGGGCGTGGCCGGTATCGCGGCCCTCCCCGGTCGCGGTGCCCTCCCACAGCCCGTCCACCGGCGCGCGGCCGGACAGGAACGCGTCCAGCTTCTCCACCACGTCGTCGAGCGACGTGACGACGAGCGCCAGCCGGGCGCTCCACGCCTTGCGGCCCACCTGCAGGGTGTAGAGCACGTCCTCGAGCGACAGCCGGTCGCGGTGCTGGCGCAGGAAGGTCCGCATCCGCTCCGCGCTGGCCCGCAGGGACTCCGGGCGCTTCGCGGAGAGGACGAAGACACCGGGGGCGGCCAGGGCCTGGCGGTGCGTGGCCTGGGGCGCGACGGTGTGCTCCTCCAGGATGACGTGCGCGTTGGCGCCGCCCGCCCCGAACGAGCTGAGTCCCGCGCGCCGCTTCGCGTGTGCTCCGGCGCTGGCGGGCAGCTCCCAGGGGGCGAGCCGCTGCTGGACGTGGAAGGGCGAGCCTTCGAAGGCGATCTTCGGGTTGGCCGTGTCCGCGTGCAGCGTGGGCACCAGCATGCGCTCCTTGAGCTGGAGGACGACCTTGGTGAGGCCGGCGATGCCCGCCGCGGACTCCAGGTGGCCGATGTTCGACTTCACCGACCCCAGGGCACAGAAGCCCACCGCGGGCGTCCGGGTCCGGAAGGCCTTGGTGAGCGCGGCGACCTCGATGGGGTCGCCGAGCGCGGTGCCGGTGCCGTGCGCCTCCACGTAGGAGATGCTGTCCGCCGGGACGCCGGAGCGCTGGAGCGCGGCGGCCACCACCTCCGCCTGCGCGTTCAGGTTGGGCACGGTGAAGCCGCTCGTCCTGCCGCCGGTGTTGATGGCCGTGGCCTTGATGACGGCGTGGATGGGGTCGCCGTCGCGCAGCGCCTCTCGCAGGGGCTTGAGCAGCACCGCGCCCACGCCCTCCCCGTCCACGAAGCCGTCCGCGCCCGCGCCGAACGCCTTGTTGCGGTCATCCCGGGCCAGCATGTTCACGCTGCACAGCCGCTGGTAGTGCAGCGGGTGGAGGATGAGGTTGACGCCGCCCGCGATGGCCAGGCGGCACTCGCCCCGCTTCAGGCTCTCCACCGCCAGGTGCAGCGCGGTCAGCGACGACGAGCACGCGGTGTCCACCGTGAGGCTGGGGCCGTGCAGGTCCAGGTGGAACGAGACGCGGTTGGACAGGGTCCAGTGCGCGGCGTTCGCCCGGGTGAAGCCGCCCCGGGCGTGCACCTCGCCGCTGAACAGGTCGTAGTCCTGGTTCATGGCGCCCACGAAGACGCCCACGCGCCGGTCGACGGCGTCCAGCGCGGCGGGGCCCTGGGCCGCGTCCTCCAGCACCTGCCAGGCCGTCTCCATGAAGAGCCGGGCCTGCGGGTCCAGCACGTCCGCGTCCTCCGGCACCATGTTGAAGAAGGCCGCGTCGAACTGGTCCACGCCGGAGAGGAAGCCGCCGTGACGGCTGTAGACCTCCGCGCCCTGCGCCTCCGGACGCCAGCGCTCGGAAGGAACGGGCGTGATGGCGTGGCGGCCCTCGCGCAGGTTCTTCCAGAAGGACTCCAGGTCCTCCGCCTGCGGGTAGCGGCCCGCGCATCCGATGATGGCGATGTCACCGTCCGCGGCCTCTGGGTGAACGGGAGCGCTGGGCTCCGGCGTCACGGGGGTGGACGGAGCCCGCGGCTCCGGCGGCGTCGGCGCGCCCCCGAGCAGCCGTTCGAGCGCGTCGCGGGACGTGGCGAGGAAGTGGTCCGTGAGCTTCACCAGCGTCAGGTGCTCGAAGAGCAGCGTGGAGGGCTGCTGGCCCAGGTCCGCCTCGAAGCGGGCGACGATCTTGAGGTTCACCAGCGAGTCGACGCCGAAGCGGTCCAACGGGACGTCATCCGGCAGCCGCTCCTTCGAAAGCCCCAGCAGTTCGGAGAAGACGCCCCGGACGTAGTCGAGCACGCGGCCCCGGAGCTCCCCTGCTCCGGCGGCGGGCCGGGGCGCGGATGCTCGCGGTGCGAGGGGCGCGGCCTGGGACTCGCGGGCCTCCGCCTCCGTCCACGTGAGCCCGTCACTCACCGCCATCACCAGGCACTGGCGCGACACCTGGGGCGCGGCGATGGGCGAGCCCAGCGCCAGCGCCGGCTGGAAGCCGCCGGCCTTCAGCACCCGCAGCCACTGGCCCGCGTCGAGCAGGGGCGAGCCCTCCATGCGGACGCGGGCATCGTCGAAGCGCCACCAGCCCTTCATCAGGCCGAAGGTCATGGTGACATAGCCCTGCACCGCCGTGGCGTCGCTCACCACGAGCAGGCCCCCCGGCCGCAGCAGGCGCTTGAGGTTGGCGACGGTGCGGCGGATGTCGCGGGTGGCGTGCAGGACGTTGGCGCCAAAGGCGATGTCCACGCTGCCCGGCCCCAGGTCCTGCCGGTCCACCGGCGTCTCCACGTCGAAGGTGCGGAAGTCGGCGAACGGGTGGCGCGCGCCGTACCGCTCGGCGCCGTGCCGGACGAACGCCTGGGAGATGTCCGTGTAGAGGTACTTCACCCGGCCGCCCAGCCCGTCCAGCCGCTTCAGCACGAACTCACTCGTGCCGCCCGTGCCCGCGCCCACCTCCAGCACGGTCACCGTGGCCGTGGGGTCCTGCGCGAGCCGCCGCTCCACCTGCGCGCGGATGGCCTCCGCGCAGAGGTGGTTGAAGTAGTCCGACAGCGCCGAGCCCCGGTACACGCCCTCCACGAGCGACGTCGAGCCGCCCGGGAACATCACCTCCGGGGCGTCCACCCGGCCCGTGAGGACCTCCGGGTAGGCCTGGGCGCAGGTGCGCAGCAGCCGGACGTGCGGCTCCAGCACGGGGAACTCCTGGACGAGCCGCGCGGCGTCCGCCCGGCCCGCGGACTCCACGCGCGGCGTGGTGAGGAGCAACCGGCCCTCCGCCATGAGGAAGCCGCCGCGCACCAGGATGCCCAGCAGCGCGTGGAACAGCTTGCGGTGCGTGTCCACGACGCCCAGCCGGGCGCCCAGCTCCTCCGAGGAGGTGCGCTCTCCGGCGCGCAGGAACACGCCCATCCGCTGGAAGGTCTCCAGCAGGAGCGCCTGGCCCAGCCCGTCCAGCCGCTCGAAGCCAGCCTCCAGGTGCCGCAGCGACTCCAGGTCCGCGGGGACGGAGGGCACGGGCTCCAGCGCCACCGGCCCGCGCTCCGCCGCGAACAGCTCCTGGCGGCCGGTGGCGTGGACCCGGACGGTGCCCAGCAGCTTCACGTCTCCCTTGAGCACCACCACCTGGCCCAGGTGTTCGCGCCGCGCGAGGACCCGGCGGACAATCTCCCAACCCTCCGCGGGCTCGATGGAGTCCACGCCGCGCCGGGCGAGCTCGCGGCGGTAGCGCTCGCTGGCCACGATGCCCACGCTGCCCCAGTAGCCCCAGTTGATGACGACCACCGGGAAGCCCGCACCGCCGCGCTCCAGTGCCGCCTGGGCGTCCTCGAAGCGCGAGGCCGCGGCGTAGTTGCTCTGGCCGGCGTCACAGCTGAAGGACTCCGCGGACGAGAAGAACAGCATGAAGTCCAGCGGGGTGCCCCGGAAGACCTCGAACAGGCCCTGCGTGCCCAGCACCTTGGGGGCCAGCACCTCGTCGAGGACCGGCTCCTCCAGGGTCGCGAGCGTCGCGTCCTTGAGGACGATGGCGGAGTGGATGACTCCGTCCACGGCGCCGAAGCGCGCGCGGGCCCGGGCGTGCGCGTCCCGCAGCTGGGACAGGTCGCTCACGTCCGCCGGGACATAGAGCACCTCCGCCCCGAGCGCTTCGAGCTCACGCAGCTGCTCCTGCTTGCGCGCGTCCACGGCGCTCCTGCCCACGAGCACCAGCCGGGCCTTCACCGTGCGCGCCAGGTGCAGCCCCAGCTCGTAGCCGATGCCGCCCAGGCCTCCCACGATGAAGTACACCCCGCGCGCCTTGAAGGGCTCCGCGCCGGGAGCGGCCGGCAGCACCAGCCGATCCAGCCCCAGCTCGTAGCGGCGGCCCTCGCGCAGCGCGACCTCCGTCTCATGGGCGCGGGCCTGCTCGTCGAGGATGGCGCGGGCCAGGGTGGGGCTCGCGGGCTCACCGCCGCCCACGTCCACCTGGGTCACGCTCCAGCGGACCATCTCCCGGGAGAGCGACCGCACGAAGCCGCTGACCGCCGCGGCCATGGGGCGCGGCTGCTCGTCCCCCAGCACGCGGTGCGCATCGCGCGTCACGACCTTCAGCTCCAGCGAGCGCTCCGCGAAGCCTCGCGCCAAGAGCCGCTTCACGCACCGGAACAGGGAGCGCAGGTGCTGTTCCTGGCGCGCCTTCACGTCCAGGACGCGAGCCTCCGCGGGGGCTCCGGAGAGCACTTCGCCGCCTCCGGCGGACAGCACGTACAGGACACCGGGCGCGCCTTCGCCCAGGTCCGCGGGCACCTGCCCGTCATGCAGCGCGATCCGCTGGAGCTCCGTGCCGCGCCGCCCGGCCTCCGCCACGAGTTCCGCCGCCAGCGCGGCCTCCTCCGGCTGATCCGGACGGTAGAGGATGCCCCCGCGAGCTGCTCCGGAAGACGCCGTGTGCGGGGCCTCCATCGGCTGCTCCCGCCAGCGCGGCGCGAACAGCATGCCCCCGGTGCGGTCGGACATCGGCCGCAGCACCACGTCGTCGAAGGCCGCCCGGACGACGCCCGCGTCATCCAGCAGCAGCACCTGGAAGGACGCCGCCGCCGCGTCCTGCTGGCGGACGTACGCGAAGCCCTTCGCGGGCAGCGTGCCGGGGATGCGCACCGCGCCGATCGCGAACGGGACCCGCGCCGTGCCGGCTCCGGATGCCGCGTTCCCCAGCCCCAGCAGCGAGACGGCCTGCAGCACGGTGTCCAGCAGCACGGGGTGGAGCGGGCGGCGGGACAGCTCGCCCGCCGTCTCCGGGGTGGACTCGAAGGCCGCGAGCGCCTCGCCCTCCCCTGCCTGGCAGGCCTTGAGGCCACGGAAGCGCGGCCCGTAGCCGA
The DNA here is from genome assembly GCF_003986945.1 of Corallococcus sp. AB018. Lineage (NCBI taxonomy): Bacteria > Pseudomonadati > Myxococcota > Myxococcia > Myxococcales > Myxococcaceae > Corallococcus > Corallococcus sp. AB018. Next base: position 9,608 of record NZ_RAWR01000001.1, read on the forward strand.
GCCCCAGGGCCTGCGCCCGCGCGTAGAGCGCGTCCGCGTCGATGGAGGTCCGGCACCGCTCCCGCACCGCGCCCAGCGCGACGGGGCCCGGTGCGTTCCCAGCGTCATCCGGGTGAAGCTCTCCGGAGGCGTGGACGGTGCGCGCGCCGCTGGCATCCTGGCTGCGCAGGACGAGCCGGAGGACCGCGCCCTGCCGCGTCACCGCCACCTCCACGTCGTGATCCGTGGTCACGACGAGCGGCTGGTGGAATGCCACCTGCGCCATCCGCGTCCGCTGCGTCTCACCCAACAGCCGCCCGGCCTGGGCCATGAGCTCCAGCCACGCCGTGCCCGGCATCACCGGCTGGCCGTGCACCTGGTGATGCGTCACCAGGACGTCCTTAGCCGAAAGCCGGGTCTTGAGGACGAGCCCGCCCTCCTCCAGGCCCATCTGGAAGGTGGACGCCTCCGCCTGGAGGGGCGCGGTGCGCTCCGTCTTCCGGAACCAGCAGCGCTCCTTCGCGAACGGATAGGTGGGCAGCGCGAGCGGCTCCGGACGCGGCCCCTTGCGCAGGCGGGCCCAGTCCACCCGGACGCCCAGGGTCCACAGCTTCGCCACCTTCGCGAGCGAGCCGCCCGCCAGGAGCGCCTCCAGGTACTGCTCGCCCTCGCGGCCCTCCAGCAGCCAGTCCGCGTCCGAGCCCTCCTCGCGCTGCCGCTGGTGGTGGAGGTCGGAGCCCGAGCCGTTCGCGCCGTCCGCGAAGCGCAGGAGCTGCTCACGGACCTCGCGCGGCGACGACGCCACGAAGGCCAGCCGCTCCTCCATGGCCGTGCGCCCCGTCTGGAGCGTCCACGCCAGCGCGTCGAGCGGGAGGCCTTCCGCGTGCGCCCCGATGAAGTCCGCGAGCCGCCGGGCCTGGACCTTCAGCCGCGCCTCGTCGCGGGCGGAGAGGACCACGACCTCGGACGGCGCGGGGACGGGGGCGCGCGCCGGAGCGGGAGCGGCGTACTCCTCCACCACGAGGTGCGCGTTGGTGCCGCTGAAGCCGAAGGAGCTGATCGCCGCCCGCCGGGGCGCGCCGGGCGCGGGGACCCAGTCGGACAGCTGCGTGACGACGTGGAACGGCGTGTCCTGGAAGCCGATGAGGCTGTTCTCCCGCTCGAAGTGGAGCGACGGCGGCAGCTGGCGGTGCTTGAGCGCCAGCAGCACCTTGATGAGGCTGGCGACGCCCGCCGCCGCGGACGTGTGGCCGATGTTCGTCTTCACCGACCCGAGCCCGCAGAAGCGCGTGCGCGGCGTGAAGGCGCGGAACGCGTCCGTGAGGGCCTTCACCTCGATGGGGTCCCCGAGCTTCGTGCCCGTGCCGTGCGCCTCCACGTACGTGAGGGTCTCCGGATCGATGCCGAAGCGGCGGTAGAGCGAGACCTCCAGCGCTGTCTGCGACTGGGCGCTGGGCGCGGTGATGCCGTTGGTGCGGCCGTCCTGGTTGGTCGCCGTCCCCTTGATGACGCCGAGGATGCGGTCGCCATCCCGCCGCGCCTTGTCCAGCCGCTTGAGGATGACGGCGCCCACGCCCTCACCGGGCACGAAGCCGTCCGCGCCCTGGTCGAACGTGTGGCACCGGCCGGTGGGCGACAGCATCCCCGCCCCGTCCATCTTCGCGTAGGAGCTCTCCGACAGGTAGAGCGTCACGCCGCCCACGAGCATCAGGTCCGCCTCGTCGCTGACCAGGCTCTGGCGGGCCAGGTGCATCGCGACCAGGGACGAGGAGCACGCGGTGTCGAGCTGCATCGCCGGGCCCTTGAGGTTCAGGAAGTAGGCGATGCGCGCGGCGAGGATGGAGTTCGCGTTGCCGGTCATCGCCTGGGCCTGGCGGACCGCCGCCGGGTCCGTGCCCAGCAGCTCGTGGTAGTCGTTGTTCATGACGCCCACGTAGACGCCGCAGCGCTGGCCCTCCAGCCGCTCCGCCGCGTAGCCCGCGTCCTCCAGCGCCGCCCAGGCCGTCTCCAGGAACAGCCGCTGCTGCGGATCCATCAGCGCCGCTTCGTTGGGCGAGATGTTGAAGAAGAGAGGGTCGAACGCGTCGACGTCGTCCAGGAAGCCGCCCCAGCGGCAGCGGTGTCCCGCGCGCGTGGCGTCCCACCGCTCGGAGGGGACCTCGCGCAGGGAGCACACGCCGTCCTTCAGGTTGCGCCAGAACGCGTCCACGTCCGGGGCGCCCGGCAGCTTCGCAGCCATGCCGATGATGGCGATGTCCTCGGACCCGGCCTCCGCCAGGGCGGTGCGCACGGGCTCGCGCTGGACCTCCACGGACGGCGGGGGCGCGGCGGCGGCCACCGGCGCGGGAGTGCGCACGGGCTCCACCGGCGCGCGCCACAGCTCCAGGAGCTCGTCACCGGGGAGGGACTCGTCCAGTCCGGGGGACTTCGCGCTGGCCCGCACCTCCACCACGGGCACGGCTTGGGGCACGGGCGCGGCTTGCGGCGCGGGGGCCGGGGCCACGACGGGTTCCGGTGCGCTCGGGGGCGCGGCCGTGCGGGGGGCCAGCTCCTGGAGGACCTTCGCCAGGCGGGGGATGTCCCCGTAGTCGAAGAGCTGCACCGCCTCCAGCGACGTGCCCATCCGCGCGTTGAGGTTCTTCACGAACTCCAGGGCCAGGATGGAGTCCAGCCCCATCTCCGCGAACGAGCGGCTTTCGGAGAGCTCCTCCTCGGGCACGTGGAGCGTGGCCGAGAGCAGCCCCTTGAGCTGACGGCGGAGCGTGGCTTGCGACACGGCCGGGGCCGGCGCGGACGGCACCGGGGCGGGCACGGACGGCGCGGGGGCCGGCCGCGCTTCCGGCACGGGCGCGGCGCGCTGTTCATCCAGGACCCGCGGGGACTCCTTTGCCTGGGGCTGCTTCAGCTTCAGCTTCATGACCGCCTTGTCCTTCCACCCGGTTTCCACCGCTTCCCCTCGCGTCGTCGCCGCGGGCCGCGCGAAGCGCTCCGCGTCACACCAGAACCGCTTCCGCTCGAAGGGATACGTCGCGAACGAGACGCGCCGGCGAGGCTGCCCCGCGTGCAGCGCGCTCCAGTCGACCTCCGAGCCATCCACCCAGGCCCGGCACAGCGCCTCCAGCGGCTCGGTGCCAGGGATGCGCGCTCCGGAAGGCCGGGCCTGGGCCTTGCCGCGGAACACGCCTTCTTGCGCCGTGCCGCCTTGCGCGAACGCCTCCAGCTTGCGCTCCAGGTCACGCGGGTCCGACGCGATGACGGCCAGGCGCTCCGTCATGGCCTCGCGCCCCTCCTGCGTCGTGAAGGCGAGGTCCTCCAGCCGCACGCCGTCCAACGCGCCCGACCGCACGTCGCCCAGCAGCCGCCGGGCATACTCCGTGAGGGCCGCTTCCGTGCGCGCCGACAGCAGCAGGGCCTGGGGGCCCGAGGCCCGCGCGGGCAGCGGAGGCGCGACGTACTCCTCGATGGCGACGTGCGCGTTGGCACCACCGAACCCGAACGAGCTCACGCCCGCCACGCGCAGGGAGCTGCCGTCCGCGCCCACCCGCGACTCCCACGGCTGAAGCCGCGTCGCCAGCTGGAACGGCGTGTCCTCCAGGCGGATCTGCGGGTTCACCTGTTCGAGCGTGGCGTTGGGCGGGATCCGCTTGTGCGCCAGCGCGAGCAGCACCTTCGCGACACCCGCGGCGCCCGCGGCGGCCTCCAGGTGGCCGGTGTTCCCCTTGAGCGAACCGATGGCGCAGCGGGCCTGACCGCCGTACGGCAGGTTCCACTCGCGGTAGAGCGTGTCGAAGGCCTTCTTGATGCCGTTGACTTCAATCGGGTCCCCGAGCGGCGTGCCGGAGCCGTGCGCTTCGATGAGGGACACGCGGTCCGGGGCGATGCCCGCCTTGCGGTAGACGGTCGTCAGCAGCTCCGCCTGCGCGTTCGGGTTGGGCGCGGTGAGCGAGTGCGCCCGCCCGCCGTGGTTCGTGGCGGAGGCCCGGATGACGCCGTAGACGTGGTCCCCGTCCGCGAGGGCCTTGTTCAACGGCTTGAGCATCAGGGCCACGACGCCCTCGCCCCGGACGTAGCCGTTGGCGCCCGCGTCGAACGCGCGCAGGCGGCCGTCCGGGCTCAGCATGCCCGCCGAGTCGAAGGCCACGAAGAGCGCCGGGCTGAGCAGCAGGTTGACGCCACCCGCGATGGCGGCGTCGCAGCTGCCTTCGCGCAGGGCCTCGCAGGCCCGGTGGATGGCGATGAGCGAGCTGGAGCAGGCCGTGTTGCACGGCTCGCTCGGCCCGTGGAAGTTGAACTGGTAGGAGATGCGGTTCGCGAGCAGCGCGTGCGCGGTGCCCGTGGGCGCCAGGGCCTCTCCCTCCAGGCCCCGCTCCTTCAGCAGGCCGCCGTAGTCGGAGGTCGCCACGCCCACGAAGAGGCCCGTGCGGGAACCCGACAGGCTGGACGGCTTGTAGCCGGCGTCCTCCAGGGTCTTCCAGACGGTCTCCAGGAAGAGCCGCTGCTGCGGGTCCATCAGCTCCGCCTCGCGGGGCGTGATGCCGAAGAACGCCGCGTCGAAGCCGTCCACGCGCGGCAGGAAGCCGCCCCACTTCGCGCGCGTGCGGCTGGTGTCCCAGCGGTCCGCGGGGATCTCCTCCGTCAGCACGTCGCCCGCTTCCAGGTGCCGCCAGAGCTCGCGCAGGTCGCTGGAGCGCGGCAGCTCGCCCGCCATGCCGATGACGGCGATGCCTTCGTCTCCGGGGCGCGCGGCGGGTGCCCGGACTTCCGGCACGGAGGCGACGGGAGCGGGCACGGGCGCGGGTGCACTCTCCGGCGGCGCCGTGGGGCGCGAGTGCTTGCGGATGGCGTCGCCGTGGTTCTTCATCAGGAACCCGGCGAACTCGCGGATGGTCGCGTGCTCGAAGAACGACGCGGGCGTGATGTCGAGCCCGTAGTGGTCGTTCATCCGGTTGGCCAGCTCGGTGAGGATGATGGAGTCGAAGCCGTAGTCCACGAGCTCGTCGTCCACGCTGACCGCGTCCCGGTCCACCTTCAGCAGCGAGACGACCTCGTCCACGATCCGCTGCCGCAGCGCCTCGATGACCGCCGAACCGTCCACGACCGACTCCTCGATACGGGCGGGAGAGGTCCCCCCGGTGGAAACTGGTGCATCCATGAATGCCGCGGGTGCTTCGGCCGGCCCGGCCACGTCGGCCAGGCTGGCGGTGCGCGCGGGGTCTCCGTACGCGACGACGACGTGCGGCTCGGAGATCCGCAGCGTCGCTTCGAACAGCGCGAGCCCCGCCGGGGTGTCCAGGGCGCGCATGCCCAGGGTCTTCTCCACCAGCCGCTCCAGCTCCGCGGTCACGGGGAGGCCGCCCTCCTTCCACAAGGGCCAGCTCACGGACACGGTCCGGCCCCGCCGGAAGCCCGCCTCGCGCAGGCGCTCCCGGTGGTGGGCGAAGTGGTCCATCACGGCGTTGGCGTAGGCGTAGTCCCCCTGCCCCGCGTTGCCGAGCACCGAGGAGACCGACGAGCAGAGCGCGAAGAAGTCCAGCGGCACGTCCCGCGTCGCCTGGTCGAGCGCGAACAGGCCCTCCAGCTTGGGCCGCAGGCACTCCTCCATCGCGGCGCGGCCCCTGCCGGCCTGGAGGGTGCGCAGATTGCCAGCGGCGTGGATGACGCCGTGCAGGTCGCCCAGCTCCGTCCTCGCGCGCTCCACGGCCTCGCGCACGGCGTCCGCGTTCGCGACGTCGCAGCGCAGGTAGAGGACGCGAGCCCCCTGCCGCTCCAGCTCCAAGATCCGCTCCCGCTGGGCGGTTCCCAGCTCGGAGCGCCCCAGGAGCGCCAGCCGCGCCTGGAACTTCGAGGCGAGGTGGTGCGCGAAGACGAAGCCAAGCGCTCCCGCTCCACCGGTGATGAGGTAGACGCCGCCCTGACGCGGCGTGGGGCCCTGGCGCGTCCAGGCCTTGGGGGACAGCTCTCGGAGGACCCGGAGGAACCGGCCCCCGGCGCGGTGGAGCACGGGCGCGGAGTCCTCACCGTCGCGCAGCTCCGCCACGATGAGCCCCGCGAGCGCTCCGGTGCCCGGGACCGTCACGCCGACGGTGCGGCAGCGAAGGGCCGGGTTCTCCGTGGCGAGCGTCGCGAACAGGCCGTCCACGCCGCCGTGGACCGGAATCGCCGCGTCCGCGTGCAGGGGGTGGAAGAAGAAGAGGCGCGTGGGGCCCAGCAGGTGCGAGCGCGCCATGGCCCCCGCGATCCGCACGAGGGAGTAGAAGCCCTCGTCCTTCTGGCGCTCGAGGCCGGTGGAGTCCTCGGGAGGACCGTCCAGGGCCCACAGATGGAGGAGGTCCACCGCATCGCGCGCGCCCGCGCCGCAGGCCGTGAGGAGCGCCGAGTAGGACTCCTCGTCGTCAGGCCGGACCTCGAAGGTGTCGGGACCGAGCGCGCGGAACGACGCACCCGGCCGGACCTGGACGGTGCGGACACCGGGGGTCAGGGCCCGCAGGCGCTGCCCCAGTTCGGCGTGGAGCGCGGCATCCCGGGTGAGGATGATGGTGACTCCGGCCGGCGCGGGAGTGCTCGCGTTGGACGTGAGGTCGCGCCTGCGCCACTCATACCGGAGGAGCCGCGCGGAGGAGGCCGACCCCGCGCTGGTGGCGGACGGGCTCCGGGCTTCCGTCGTCCGCGTGGGGCCAGGGCCAGCGCCGTCCGCAAGAGCGGCAGGCCGAGCCGCCGTGGAGGTGGGCGAAGCTTCCGCCACGATTGAGGCCTCTTGAGCGGCGGCGGGCGCGGCCCAGCAGCTGCGGCGCTGGAAGGGATAGGCGGGCAGTGGCACCAGCGTGTGGTGCTCGGCGGGGACCAATCGGGCCCAGTCGCATGTTCCGCCCGCGAGGAAGACGTCGCCAAGCGCGGTGAGCACCTCGCGGTACCCGGCCTCCGACAGCTCCTGCGTCGTGAGCTTCCGCACGAGCGCGTTGGCGTCCGGCATCGACTCCGCCGGACGCGGCGGGGACAGCGGGAGCCGGTGTGCTTCCAGCGCCCTGCCGACAAGTGCCTCCAGCTCCTCCCGGCTGCTCGCGACGAACGCGATGCGCCGGGCGTAGTGCGGGCGCTTGCACAGCAGCGTGAACGCGACGTCCCCCAGCGAGCACTCGTGGCCACTCAGCCACGCCTTCAGGTCCACCAGCGCGGCCCGGAGCGAGTCCTCCGTCTTCGCCGTGACAGGCACCAGCCACGCGGGCTTCACCGGCGCGGTGAGACGCTCGCGCCGGGGCGCCTCCTCCAGGACGACATGGCAGTTCGTCCCGCCGAAGCCGAAGGAGTTGATCGCCGCCATGCGCGGCTGGCCGTCGTGACCTTGCCAGGGCGTCTGTTGCCGGGCGACGCGGAACGGACCGTCGGCGAAGTCGATGAGGGGGTTCAGCTCCTCCAGGTGCAGTGACGGCGGCAGCGCTCCATGCTCCAGCGCGAGCAGCACCTTGATGACGCTCGCGATGCCGGCGCTGAACGTGGTGTGGCCGATGTTCGGCTTCACCGAGCCCACGGTGCAGAAGCCCACGTCCCGCGTGGACTGCTGGAAGGAGCGCGTCAGCGCCTCCAGCTCGATGGGGTCTCCCAGCGCGGTGCCCGTGCCGTGCGCCTCCACGTAGGTGATGCGGCGGGGCTGGATGCCGAAGCGCTGGTAGACGTCGCGCTGGAGCCGCTCCTGCGCCGCGGGGTTGGGCGCGGTGATGCCGTTGGTGCGGCCGTCCTGGTTGACGCCGAACCCCCGCACGACGCCGCGGATGGCGTCGCCGTCACGCAGCGCCGCATCCAGGCGCTTGAGGACCACGGCGCCCACGCCCTCGCCCAGCGCGATGCCGTCCGCCTTCTTGTCGAAGGTGCGGCACCGCCCCGTCCGGGACAGCATCCCCGCCTTGCTCGCCTTGATGTGCAGCTTCGGCGTCACCATGACGTGGACGCCGCCCGCGATGGCCAGCTCGCTCTCCCCCGTCAGGACGCTCTGGCACGCCACGCTCAGGGCCGTGAGCGAAGACGAGCACGCCGTGTCCAGCGTCATCGCCGGACCCTTGAGGTCCAGGAAGTAGGAGATGCGCGCGGCCAGCACCGCGGGCGACAGGCCGGTGAAGGCCTGCGCCGTCGTGGCCTGCTGGGTCTCCGCGAGCAGCTCCTCGTAGTCGCTGACGGAGGCCCCCACGAAGACGCCGCAGGTGCGGTCCTTGAGGTCCTCCGGCCGCAGCCCCGCGCTCTCCAGGGCCCGGTAGGACTCCTCCAGGAAGAGCCGTTGCTGCGGGTCCATGATCTCCGCCTCCATGGGGGAGATGCCGAAGAACCCGGGGTCGAAGCGGTCCACTCCGTCCAGGAAGCCGCCCCACCTGCTCACCGTCCGCCCCGGCGCGCGGGGGTTCGGGTCGTAGTAGCGGGCGTTGTCCCAGCGCTCGGCGGGCACCTCCGTGATGGAGTCCACACCGTCCATCAGGTTGCTCCAGAACGCCTCCGGATCCGCCGCTCCGGGGAAGCGGCCGGAGTAGCCGATGATGGCCACCGCCCGCTCATCGCCGTCGCGCGAGGCCACCGGCGCGGCGTGCTGCCGCGCGGGCGTCACGGAGAGGTCGTCTGGCTGGAGGCGCCGGACGCGCAGCTCGTGGATCGCGAACACGACCTGGCCGCTCGCGTCCAGCAGGTCCATGTCGAACGCCATGGCCTCGCCGTCATTGGACAGCAGCCGCGCCACGGCGGTGTGCGGTGCTCCGTCCACGTCTCCAGGCATGTCCACGCGCCTTGCGCCCACGGGGACGTAGACGCTCGCCGGAACACCGGACAGGTGGATGGCGGTGCTCAGCGCCGTCATCAGCAGCCCGTTGACGATGGGCGGCTGGAGCAGGAAGCGCGGCTCCCACGCGCGGCCCTCCTGCGAGGGCTCGATGCGCGAGACGGACACGCCCGCCTGGACGCGCAGCCCGTCCATCGTCCGGTAGAACGGACCGATGCCCAGGTGCGGGTTGCGGCCGTAGACGTCGTCCTGGGACAGCGTGAGGGGCCAGGACCCGAAGTCCGGCGGCGGCACGGTGGACGCGCCCGCGGGGCCGGTCAGCTCCCGCACCTGGCCCTTGAGGTGCAACCGCCCCGTCGGGCCTCCGTCGCTCTTCACCGCGAAGCGCCATCCGGCCGGCTCCTCGCGGAACAGCAGCGTGAGGGAGGTGGGCGCGTCATGGGCGCCTACGACCGGCGCGCTGATGACCAGGTCATCCAACTGCACGCGCGACAGGCCCAGGCGCGTCTTCGCCACGGAGTACACGAGCTCCAGGTACGCGTCCGTGGGGAACAGCGGACGGCCGAAGACCTCGTGCGCGCTCAGGCACGGGTTCTCCGACGCGGACGTCTGGAACGTGAAGGTCAACGAGCCGCTCATGACTCCCCTGCTCCGTTCGACGACCGGGAGGCCGCGGACTCGGACACGGCGAAGAACAGGCGCTTGTCCGCGCGAGGTTCCGGCGCGCCTCCCGCCGCCACGGCCTGCGCGATGTAGGCGCCAAGCCGCTCCAGCGACGGATGCTCGTAGACCTTGCTCGGGCTGACCTTGATGGCGAAGCGCTGGTTCACCTTGTCCATGAACTCGATGCCGAGGACGGAATCGAGGCCCAGCTCCACCAGCGGACGGGAGGCTTCGATGGCCTCCGGGTCGGTGAACAGCACGCCGGCCAGCAGCGCGCGCAGCACCTGTGTCGTCTCCGGCACGGAGCTGACCGCCGCGGGAGCCGGGGCCTGCTGGGGCGCCACCGCGGTCGGGGGTGTCTTCACGTCCAGGCTCCGGGCCAGCCCGCTCAGGGTCTGCTCGCCCTGGAAGTGGACCGTGCGCAGGGACGTCCCGAACTCCTCGTTGACCTTGCGGAAGAACTCATCCGCGAGCACCGGATCCAGCCCGAGGTCCGCCAGGGGCTCGTTCACGCCCACGGCCGCGGCGTCCACGAAGAGGACCTGCGCCAGCAGGGCCCGGAGGCGCTCGACGGGAGGCACAGCGCCAGGCCGGGAGGACTCCGGGACGGGTGCGGCGGCCACGGGCATTGGCGCGGCGACCGGCGCCGGGGGGACGGCCACGAGCGTCGGCGCGGCGACCTGCGCCTGGGGGACGGCCACGGGCATTGGCGCGGCGACCGGCGCCGGGGTGACGGCCACGGGCATTGGCGCGGACGATTGAGACGCGACGGGCTTCGTCACTTCGGCCGCCACGGGGAGCCTCAGCGTGAGCTTGCCGGGACGCGCCACGGGAGCCTCCGCGGCCACGGGCGTCACGGGCGCCCGGGGCGGAGCCTGCACCGGGGGCGCGACCGGCTCCACCACGGGCCTGGGCTCGGGGACGGCCTGCGCCGCGACGGGCATCGGCGTGTGCAGGTCGTACCAGTGGGCCTCCTCCACGAACGGATAGGTCGGCAGCGGGACGCGGCGGCGCGCGCGGCCTTCGTGCAGCAGGCGCCAGTCCACGTCCACGCCCAGGGTCCACAGCTGGCAGAGCTTCGGGAGCCGGCCGTTGCGCGCGAGCGTGCGCAGGTACAGCGCGCCTTCCTCGCCCTCGATGAGCAGGCCCACCGCCGCGCCGTGCTCCGCCTTTCGGCCCAGGAACACCCCTTCCGTCTCCGGGGCCCCCGACGTGAAGGCCTTCAGCTTCGCGAGCAACTCCTGCCGGTTCGACGCGAGCACCGCCAGCCGGACGGCCATGGCCTCGCGGCCCACCTGCGTGGTGTACGCGACGTCCTGGAGCGCGACGGCCGGGCCCCGGGCCTCCAGGTCCTGGAGCAGGTCCGCCGCGTACCGGCGGAGGACCGCGTCCGTCCTCGCGGAGAGGACGAACACCTGGGCTTCCGCGTCCTCCTGACGGGGCGCGGGGGACTCCACGTGCTCTTCAATCACCAGGTGGGCGTTCACGCCGCCGAAGCCGAAGGAGCTGAGGCCCGCCACGCGAGGGCCCCGGGGGCTCTCCCACGCCTGGAGCGAGCCCGGGAGGTAGAACGGCGACCCCTCCAGGTCCACGTAGGGGTTGCGCTCACGAAAGTGGGCGTTGGCGGGGAGCTTCCGGTGCTTCAGGGCCAGCAGCACCTTCACCAGCCCGGCCATGCCCGCGGCGGCCTCCAGGTGCCCGGCGTTCGTCTTCACCGCGCCCAACGCACAGCGCGCGTCCGTGGCGGTGTCCTCCGCGGAGAGCTGGCGGAAGGCCTTCTTGAGCGCGTTGACCTCGATGGGGTCGCCCAGGCTGGTCCCCGTGCCGTGCGCTTCGATGTATGAGACGCGCGACGGGGCGATGCCCGCCTCCCGGTAGGCACGCACGAGCAGGTCGGCCTGGGCGTTGGGGTTGGGAGCGGTGAGGGAGTTGGCGCGGCCCGCGTGGCCCACCACCGCGGCGCGCACGATGCCGCGGATGGTGTCACCGTCCTCCAGCGCCTTGCGCAGCGGCTTGAGCACCACGGCGGCGCACCCCTCACCGCGCACGTAGCCGTTGGCGTCCTTGTCGAACGTCTTGCACTGCCCGTCGGGGCTCAACATCCCCGCCTTGTCGAACGCGAGGAAGAGCGTGGGCGCGAGCAGCAGGTTCACACCGCCCGCGATGGCCACGTCGCACTGGCCGTCACGCAGGGCCGCCACCGCGCGCTGCACCGCCACCAGTGAGCTGGAGCAGGCCGTGTCCACCGGCTCGCTGGGGCCGGTGAAGTTGAACAAGTAGGAGATGCGGTTGACGAGGATGGAGTGGAACACGCCCGTCGACGTGAGCCCGTCGATGGGTGCGTTGCGCGCGCGCAGAAGCTCCGTGTAGTCGGAGGTCGCGACCCCCACGAAGAGCCCCACCCGGGCTCCCCACCAGTCCGACATCCGATAGCCGGCGTCCTCCACGCCCTGCCACAGCGTGCGCAGGAAGACGCGCTGCTGCGGATCCATGAAGTCCGCTTCCCGCGCGGAGATGCCGAAGAACTCCGCGTCGAAGTGCTCCGGGTGCGGGATGAAGCCGCCCCGCTTGCCGCGCACCGCGTCCAGCAGGCCCGGCACCGCCTGGCCATAGGCCGCCTTCCACCAGTCCCAGCGCTGCTCGGGGATGGGGGTGACCAGGTCCTCGCCCGCCTCCAGGCGCTTCCAGAACTGCTCCAGGTTCTCCGAGCGCGGCATGACGCCACTGACGCCAATGATGGCGATGGCGTCCTGTGCCGTCCGCGAACCCACGGGCTCGTGACGCACGGGCGCCGCTGCCGGAGGAGCCTTTGCCGCCGCTGGAGCCATGGGGCCGGCCATGGCCGGTGCACGGCGCGGTTCGACGGCGACGGCGGGCGCCGCGGGTACGGCGGGCGTCGCCGGCCGCACGGAGGCCACGTGGTCCGCCAGCGAGGCCAGCGTGGCGTGCTCGAAGAAGATCGCGGGCGACAGCTCCGTGCGGAAGTGCTCGTTCAGCGCGTTGGCGAACTGGGTGAAGGTGATGGAATCGAAGCCGTACTCGCGCAGGTCCTCGTTGGGGTGGATGTCCTGGCGGCCCACGCGGAGCAGCCGCGACATGATGGCCACCATGTCCGCGCGAACCTGTCCGGCCGCGTCCCCGGCCGGAGCCTCCGCGCGGCGGGCGGGGGCCTGGGCCCCGAGCAGGCCGTCAATCCTGTCCTTGTTGCCAGCGATGACCATGAGCTGCGACTCCCTGAATGTGAGCGCTCGTTCGAACGCCTTGAGACCTTCATCGCGAAGCAGCGGACGCAGTCCCATCGTCGTCGCCAGCAATGCCTCGCTCGCCGGATCCACCGTCATGCCGCCGTCGCGCCAGAGCGGCCAGTCGAGCGACACCGTCTGCCCGGACCGCTCACCCCGCTGCCGCAGCGCCTCGCGTTGCCACGCGAACGCATCAAGGAAGGCGTTGGCGTACGCGTAGTCACCCTGCCCCGTGTTGCCCAGCACCGCGGACACCGAGGAGAAGAGGACGAAGGCGTCCAGCGGTTCACCGCGGGTCGCCGCGTCCAGGTGCATGGCGCCCAGCAGCTTCGGGCGCAGCACCTCCTCCAGTTCCCGCCGCGTCTTCTTCAGCAGGAAGGCATCGCGGCGGACGCCCGCGCCATGCAGGACGACGTGCAGGGCACCGAAGTGCTCGCGCGTCGCGCGCACCCAGGCCGCGACGTCCTCCTGATTGCTGACGTCCCCCTGGAGATGGAGGACCCGCGATGCATCACCCAACCGCGCGAGCCGGGCCTGCTTCGCCGCGTCCAGCGCGGAGCGGCCGGTGAGCACCACACGCGCGTCGTGATGGCGGACGAGGTGCTCCGCGAAGAGCAGGCCCAGGCCTCCAGCGCCACCGGTGATGAGGTGCACACCGCCCCGCCGGAGCGCGGATGCCGCGCTGGCCGGAGCCTCCACGCCCGCCCAACGCCGCGTGAGCCGCAGCTCCCCGTCGTAGGCGACGTCCGAGCAGCCCGGGGACACCGCGGAGAGCTCCCGCCACAGCAGCGCCGCCGTTTCCCTCGCGGGTCGGGCGTCGAGGCCCACGCTCGCGCAGGAGAGTCCGGACTTCTCGCGCACCAGGGTCCGCAACAGGCCACCGGGCGCGGCGAGCACGGGGCTCGCGTCGGTGCCCGTGGGGTACGCGTACACCAGCGACACCTGGGGTGCCGCGCGCGCCTGGAGCAACGCCTGGAAGAGGAAGAGCAGCGAGAGGCCGCTCGCGGCGATCCGCGCATCCAGCGACGCGGCCCGAGCCTCGCCCGAGCGCAGCGACGCCACCTGGAGGATGCGCGTGGGACGGATGCCTTCGCGCAGCAGGGATTCGACGAGCGACTGGTAGCTGGCGGGATCCTCCACGTCCACCGTGAAGCCACCCTGCGACGGGCCCAGGGCCACGGGAACCAGCCGCGCGCCCTCCCCCGCCGCGTGCAGCTCCGTCCGAAGCGCGGAGACGAGATCCTCGTCCGCCCCCAGCACCAACACGTCGCCCGAGGTGGGCGCACGCATGGCGGGCAGCGGCGTCTCATGCCACTCCGGCCGGTAGAAGTACGGACCGGTGCCCGGCGCTGCTTCCGGCTCCGGAGCGGCCATGCGGCCCAGGAACACGTCGCGCAGCGTGGCGAACACGCGCCCCGTGCCGTCCGCGAGGTCGATGTCGAAGCGGAAGCCCTCGCGCGAGGGCTCGCCCCTCCGGACGTGGGCGTGCGGTCCCTGACCGGGCTCGCCCAGCACGTCCAGCGCGCCCAGGGAGAACGGCACATGGGCCTCCGTGGCGTGCCCGGCATGCAGTAGCAGCGCCAGCGCCGACTGCAATGCGCCGTCCAGCAGGGACACCCACGCGTCCTCACGCCGCTCCCGGGGGTCGACCTCCAGGCTCGCCAGCGCTTCGCCCGTGCCCAGCGACACCCGTCCGATACGCTGGAACCTCGCGCCATACCGCAGGCCCAGCGCGCTGAAGGCGGCGTAGCAGGCCGCCCCCGTCTTCAGGACCGGGCACCTTTCGCGTGCGCCCCTGAGGTCCAGCGCGTGCACCGGCGCCGCGTCCCCCGCCAGCACCGAGCCTTCGGCGTAGCAGCGCCGCTCCGTGCCCGCCCCCGACCAGAGGCCGAAGCGGATCCGGTCCTCCTTGGATTCGAGCGACAGCTCCACCTGCGCGCTGCCCCGCACCGATAGCGGCCTCATCCACACCGCGTTCCGGATGCGGCGCGCCCGCGCTCCAGGGCCCGTGAGCCCTTCGGTGGCGAGCAGCTTCGCGAGCATGAAGACACCCGGCAGCGTTGGCTCACCGTGGAGCACGTGGTCCGCGAGCAGCGGCTCCTGCTCCGACAGCGTCTGCTCTATCGCCGGGCCGTCGTTCCCAGGATGCTCCCGCCGGCCGAGCAGCGGCTCCTGCTCCGGCAGTCCCTGAGCGGGCGCCGGTGGCGTGGGCGCGTCGATCCAGAAGCGCTCCCGCCGGAACGGGTACGTCGGCAGGCTCACGATGCGGCCTGACGCTCCGTCCAACGCGCGCGCCGGGTCCAGGCTCCCGCCCTGCCGCCAGGCCTCCGCCAGACGGTTCAGCTCCGTGGAGCGGGCGTCCTCACCAGCCGCGGCTTCGCGCGGATACGCCGCGAGCGCTGCGCGCAGCATGTCCCGGTCGCGGGCCACCACCGCCCACCGGGTGTTGAACGCGTTGCGTCCCACCATCAGCGTGTGGGCGACATCCGCCAGGGAGCACGCCCGGCCCTCCTCGGTGTCGAGGAACGCCAGGAGCCGCGCCACCTGCTCCTTCAGCCGCTCCGCGTCGCGGGCAGAGAACACGAACAGCCGCGGCGCCGGAGCCTCCTCGCGGACGGCCTCCGCCCGCGGGAACTCCTCCAGGATGAGGTGCGCGTTCGAGCCCCCCGCGCCGAACGAGCTGATGGCCGCGATCCGGGCCCGTCCGGACGGGGCCTCCCAGCCGCGCGTCTGCTTCACCACCTGGAACGGCGTCCGTGTCAGGTCCAGCTTCGGGTTCTCCACGTCGCCATGCAGGCTGCGCGGGAGCACCTGGTGGCGCATCGCGAGCGCGACCTTGATGACCGCCGCGATGCCCGCCGCGGCCTCCAGGTGCCCGATGTTCGACTTCACGGAGCCGATGGGACAGGGACGCCCGGGCCCCCGCTGCTCACCGAACGCGAGCTGGAGGCCCCGGATTTCAATGGGGTCGCCCAGCGACGTGCCGGTGCCGTGGCACTCCACGTAGCCGATGTCCTCCGGCCCCACCGCCGCGCGCGCCATCGACTTCTGGATGAGCTGGGCGTGCTGCTCCGGATTGGGAACGGTGAACCCCGCGGCCTTGCCACCGTGGTTGCTCGCCGAGCCCCGGATGACCGCGTGGATCCGGTCGCCGTCCGCCAGCGCCGCGGCGAGCGGCTTGAGCAGCACCGCGCCCACGCCCTCGCCCGGGACGTAGCCGTCCCCGCCCTCGCCGAAGCTGCGGCAGCGGCCGTCCGAGGACAGGAACTTCGCCTGGCTCAGGTAGATGTACTTGCCCGGGTGGATGGACAGGTTGACGCCACCGGCGACCGCCATGTCGCACTCGCCCGTCAGCAGGCTCTGGCAGGCCAGGTGGATGGACACCAGCGACGACGAGCAGGCGGTGTCCACCGCGAGGCTCGGCCCCTTGAAGTCCATGAAGAAGGAGGCGCGGTTCGCGATGGCCCAGGACAGCGAGCCGGGGCCCCTGTAGTCGCCCTGGAGCAGCCCCTTCTCGTGCGCGAGCAGTGAGTACTCGTTCCACATGGAGCCCACGAACAGGCCCACGCTCTGCTGCGCGTAGCGCTTGCGGGCCGCGTAGCCCGCGTCCTCCAGCGTCTCCCAGACGCACTCCAGGAACAGCCGCTGCTGAGGATCCATCTCCTCCGCTTCCTTGGGGGAGATGTTGAAGAACAGCGGGTCGAAGCGGTCCACGTCCTCGAGGAACCCGCCCCAGCGGCCATAGGAGCGCGCCCCCACGTCGGAACGGCTGCCCTGGATGGCGCTCGCGTCCCACCGCTCCAAGGGGATTTCCTGGATGCAGTCGACGCCGTCCACGAGGTTGCGCCAGAAGTCCCCCAACGTCCGCGCGCGGGGAAAGCGTCCGCTCATCCCGATGATGGCGATGTCGTAGCCCTGGCGGACCGGCGCGGCGCGAACGGGCTCGGGCGGCGCGGGAGTGGCCACGGGAGCCTCTGGCTCCGCGGGCCCCGACAGGCCCTCCTTTTCAAACCAGGCCACGAGCTTCTGGAGGTTCGGGTGCTCGAACAGCAGCGTGGGCGGCAGCTCCCGGAACGTCCGGTTCAGCTGCGACATCAGCTCCTGGAGGATGAGCGAGTCGAGCCCCATGGTGAAGAACGACTCCGTCGCGTCGAAGCCGGGACCGGGCAGGCCCAGCCGCGTCGCGACGAGCTCGCGCAGGTAGGCCTCCACGTCGCGCTTCGGCGCGCCCTGCTCCCGGGCTGGCCGGACCGGGGCCGCGGGGGCCTCCGCTCCCTGCACGAGCACCTGCACGTGCTCCTGCTGGGACAGCGCGGCGGTGAAGGCCTTCACGCCTTCGGCCACGGGGATGGGCCGCAGGTGGCGCAGCGCTCCGGTGAGCCCCTCCGCCATGCCCACGCCTTCCCACAGCGGCCAGTTCACGACCCGGCTCCGGCCCGGCGCGCCGCTCCGGTCGCGGAAGGCCATGAAGGCGTCCAGGAAGCTGTTGCCCGCGGCGTAGTCCGCCTGCCCCACGTTTCCCGTCAGGGCCACGATGGACGAGAAGCCGATGAAGAACTCCAGCGGCTGCGAAAGCGTGGCCTGGTGCAGGTGCAGCGTGCCCGCGAGCTTCGGGGCGAGCACGCGCTGGAAGTCCTCCCAGCCCTTGGTCATCAGCAGCCGGTCGTTCAGCACGCCGCCCAGGTGCAGCACGCCGTGCAGCGGACCGAAGTCCCGGGTGATGCGGCGAACGACGCCGTCGACCTGGGCGCCGTCCGTCACGTCGCAGCGCAGGAAGTGGACTTCACACGCGCGGGACGCCAGGTCCCCCAGCGGCGCCCGCACCGAACGGCCCAGCACGAAGACCCGGCAGGCCACGCGCGACGCCAGCGCGTCCAGCAGGGCACGGCCAATGCCGCCGCCGCCGCCCACGAGCAGGTAGTTCTTCCCGGCGCTGAAGGGGTTCACCGCCCCGGCCAGGTCCACCACCACGCCCCGCAGCTCCCGCATGAGCCGGCGTCCGTGGCGCCACGCCACCGGCTCCTCCGCCGGCTGCGCGGCGGTGCCTTCGCGAAGCAGCGCGTCCAGGCCCGCGTCGCCCGCGGTGTCCACGTCCACCAGCACCACCTGGAGCCGGGGACTCTCCCGCATCGCCGTCTTGGCCAGCCCCAGCAGCGCCGCCGCCGCGAAGCCCGTGCCCCGGTCCGTCTCGGTCGCGACGAAGGCCTCGCGCACGGCCACGACGATGCGCAGCTCCCGGTCGCTCGCGCGGGACAGGTGCGCCTTCACCAGGTCGAAGAGCGTGCGCAGGGCGCGCTCCGCCTCCGCGAGTCCGGAGGACTCCAACGCCTCCAGGAAGTAGAGCGTGGCCGCGCCGGATGCGCGCGTCAGCGCCTCCACCAGCGCCGCGACGTCACCCTCCGGGGACACCGCCCGCACGGTGCCGTGCACCGGTCGCGCCCGCTCCACGAACGCCTGGACCCGCGTGCCGACGACAGCGGCGCTCGGGGCCGGAGTCCGCGCGGCGGGCAGAGGAGCTTCGCTCCAGTGCGGCGCCTTCATCTCCCAGCCAGCGGGAGTCCTGGCCGCCAGCGAGCTGTCCGCGCGCTGGTAGATGACCTCGTGCAGCTCCAGCACCCGCCGGCCCTCCAGGTCCTGGCCGGTCACCTCCACGCAGAAGCGGTGCTCACCGCCCTTCGCGGGCTTGCGCTCCAGGTGGAGCCGGAGGACCTGCGGCAGCGCCCCGAAGCACCGCAGCGCGCCCACGAACGCCGGGACGAACCGGTCCTTTCCGAAGACGAGCGGACCGCCCACGTACCCCGTCAGCAGGCCCGCCTGGAGCACGGTGTCCAGGATGTGGGGCAGCAGCGCGTCGCCCTGCTCGCGCAGGCCCGCGGTGGACAGCTCCGCGAAGCACGACGCCTGCGCGCCGCCGAAGCGCCGCAGCAGCCGCAGGGACTCGCCGTACTGGAAGCCGCTGGCGGCCAGCCCCGCGTAGAGGGTGGCCACGTCGTGCACCGTGTAGAGGCCGTCCGTCGCCATGGGCGCGTCGCTCCGGGCGCGCCCTTCCCCTTCCCGCCCCACCTCCGCCTGGCTCAACCCGACGCCGTCCGCGGACACGCGCGACACGTCACCGTCCAGCACGGCGCGCAGCTCCACGGGCTGGCTCACGATGCCCGGCGTGTGGAAGACGACGTTGCGCAGCGACGCGCGCTCCCCCAGCCCCGCGTCCCTCGCCGCGCGCAGGGACAGGCTCATCATCAGCGCGCCGGGGATGAGCCGGTGGCCCGCGACCACGTGGTCCCGGAGGATGGGGTCCTCCGGCGACAGCGCGAGCCGGGCCCCCGTATCCGGGGACGCGTGCGACGGCGCCTCGGACACCTCACGGTCGCGGATCCAGAAGGCCTCGCCTTCGAAGGGATACGGCGGCAGCGGCGCCCGCGCGTAGCTTCCCGCGGGGTGCAGCCGCTCCCAGGCGAGGGCCGCGCCCCCCTCCCACAGCGACAACACGGTGCGGTCGAAGAGCTCCCCCAGGTCGGTGGCCTCCGCCGCGTCCAGGCCGGGCTCCTCGATGACGTGGGGACCCGAGGGCGCCTGTCCTGACGGCGCCTCCAGCGCGGCCTGGAGCCAGTCCTCGCGGTCCGGCTGCCAGGCGAAGCGCTCCAGCAGGGGGTGCGGCTCCAGGCTCGGCGCCGCCTCCGCCGCGGACTGCGCGGCGCGGGCCAGCGATGCCAGGTCCGGCGTGTCGGACACCAGCAACTCCACCGCCGCGGGCCTGGACAGCAGCCCCTCCGCGACCAGGCCGATGAGCTCCGTCAGCCGCGCGTCCGGGGCGAGCGGACGGGACTGGAAGCTCCACTTGGTGCTGAGCTTGCGGAACGCGCTCTCCACCGCGACGAACAGCAGCAGGCGGCGGCGGTCCTTCCCGGCGCCGGACACCTGGGCGTCGTGGAGGAAGCGCTCCATCGTGAAGCCCAGCGGGGAGAGCGCGCCATCCCACTCCTCCAGGAAGCGCTGGAAGGTGCGCTGCCCGTGGAACAGCTGCCGCGCGCGCGTCACGCAGGCCGCGAGCGCCTCGCCCGGAAGCTCCACGTCCGCGACGAGGTGGGCCAGGTACTCCGGCCGGATGGACACCGAGGGGATGATCCGGCGGCTCACGGGATCGAGCACGCCCATGGCGGGGGAGCGCACGCGCGCGTTCCCCGGCTCCGCGCCGGACACGAGCGCGAGCGCCTCTTCTGGCGGGAGCATTCCAGAGAGGGCGAGCGCGACGGCGAAGCCGTGCTGTCCGCCGTGCACCTCCCGGGGGTGGAAGCCCAGGTCGCCCAGCGTCGCCCAGAAGGCATACCGGACGAGGCAGGACAGCACCGGCCGCGCCTTCTGGGACCACGACGCCGCGCGGAAGGCCGTCGCCAGGCCGCCGCGCACTCCCGGCACCGTGCACGCCTTCAGCAGCGCGTCCACGCGGTCGCGGAACAGCGCGTTGCCCTCATAGAGCGGCCGCACGCTCCGGAAGCCGGTGACGGCGTGCTCGCGAAGGACCAGCGTGCCAGGCGCGGTGGAAGGCCCCGCGGCCGTCCGGCCCGCACCGTCCAGGAACGCGCGCAGCTCCGCGGCGCTCCCGACGAGCGCCCCGCGCCGCAGCGGATAGTGGGCCGCGGCCACGGCGTTCGTCACGCACACGTCGCCCAGCGCCGCGTCCTCCAGGCCGTCCTTCTCCAGCCACTCGCGCCACTGCTCCGCTCGGCGCGCGAAGCTGCCCGGCGACTTCGCGGACAGCAGGAACAGGTGCTTGCGGCCCGCATCGCGCAAGGAGCGGGCCGGCTCCGCCGTGTCCTCCAGGTGCTCCTCCAGCACGACGTGCGAGTTCGCGCCGCCGATGCCGAAGGAGCTGACGCCCGCCCGGCGGGGCTCGCCCGTGACGGGGCGCGGCCAGGCGGAGGGCTCCTGCGCGACGGTGAAGGGCGTCTGGGGAAAGTCGATGATGGGGTTGAGCGTCGTGACGTTCAGCGACTTCGGCACCTGGCCGTGCCGCATCATCAGCAGCACCTTGATGACGCCCGCGACGCCCGCCGCGGCCTCCAGGTGGCCGATGTTCGTCTTGACCGAGCCCAGCTTCGCGAACCGCACGTCCGGCGTGGAGTGGCGGAAGGCCCGCGTCAGCGCCTCCACCTCGATGGGGTCTCCCAGCGACGTGCCGGTGCCGTGCGCCTCCACGTAGCCGATGCTCCGGGCGCTGATGCCCGCGGACTCGATGGCGGCCAGGATGACGTCCCGCTGCGCGTCGATGCGCGGCGCCGTCATGGACGCCGTGCGGCCTCCGTGGTTGACGGCCGAGCCCTTCACCACGCCATGGATGCGGTTGCGGTCCCGGCGCGCGTCGTCCCGGCGCTGGAGCAGCAGCACGCCCACGCCGTCCCCCGGCACGTAGCCGTCCGCGTCCTTGTCGAACGTGCGGCAGCGCCCGTTGGGGCTCAGCATGCGGGACTTCGACCAGGTGACGTACTTCCAGGGGTGCAGGTTGAGGCTGACGCCCGCGACCAGCGCGTAGTCGCTCTCGCCCCGCTCCAGCGAGCAGCGGGCTTCATGGAGCGCCACCAGCGAGGAGGCGCACGCCGCGTCGATGGTGAAGCTCTTGCCCTGGAAGCCGAAGGCGTACGACAGGCGGTTGGCCAGGATGCAGACGTAGTTGCCCGTGCCCGCGAAGCTGTCCGCCTGGACGTCCGGGTGGACCGCCTCCTGGTGGTAGTCCGTGGCCATCACGCCCGCGAACACGGAGGTCCGCTTCGCGCGCAGCTCCGACAGCGGGACGCCCGAGTCCTCGATGCAGTGGAGCGTCTCCTCCATCAGGAGCCGCTGCTGCGGATCCATGTTCTTCGCCTCGCGCGGCGAGATTTCGAAGAAGCGGTTGTCGAAGCGCTCCACACCGTCCACGAGCCCGCACCAGCGGCTCACCGACGTGCCCGGCCGGTCGATGTCCGGCGAGTAGAACTTCCGGGTGTCCCAGCGGCTGGGGGGAATCTCGCGGATGCAGTCCCGCCCGGCCATCAGGTTGTCCCAGAACGCGCGGGCATCGCCAGCCAGGGGGAAGCGGCAGGCGAGCCCGATGACGGCCACCCCGGGTGCCTTTGCGCTCGCGGCCATCACGCCATCCCCGCAGCGCCAGCGCTCGGACGCATGCCCACGAGCAGCCGCGAGAGCTTGCCCAGCGTCTGGTTCTCGATGACCTGCATCGGGTTGATGCTGAGCTCCAGCGCGTGGTTGAGCTGCTTCACCAGCTTGATGGTCATGATGGAGTCGAGCCCCATGTCCTTGAACTCGACGCCGTCCTGGATGGAGTCGGGCTGCGTGCCGAGGATGGCCGCCAGCGCCACGCGGATGAGGCCCAGCTCCCGGCCGGGCTCCTCCGCGGCCTCCTTCTTCGCGGGGGCCTCCACCGCCGGAGTGGCGCGGCCCAGCGCCCTGGGTTCGAGGCTCGGCTCGAAGGGCACCTCGTCGAACCAGTAGCGCTTGCGCGCGAACGGATACACCGGCAGCGACAGCCGCCGGGGCTTCGGGCCGGAGCGATTCAGCGCCCGCCAGTCCACGTCCTCGCCCGCCACCCAGCGAGCGCACAGCGCGTCAGGCTTCAGGGCTTCCGCGCCCTGCGCCGCGGACTCCTGGCCCCCACCGCGCAGCCCCTGGAACCGGCCCTTCGCCGGAGCGGAGCCCACGTGGATGGCCCCCGCGGGGCCCGCCTCTCCGCGCAGGAACGCGTCGACGAGCCGGGTCAGCTCCGGCACGTCCCGCGCCACGAAGGCCACGCGCTCCTTCATCGCCATGCGCCCCGTCTGGAGCGTGTGCGCGAGGTCCCGGAGCGACAGCCCGCCCGCGCTCCCGGAGGCCACCGGCGCGGCGAACGCGTGGAACACCGCCCCCAGCGTCTGCGCGCTGGCCAGGGCCTTCACCTGCTGCGTCGTCCCCAGCCGCGCGTTCGCCTCCTCCACCAGCCGGGAGAGCGCGTGCGCGCCAAAGCCCAGGTCCACCCGGAGCTCGTCCTCGTCGAGCGCCGCCTCCGCCACGCCCAGGATGCGCGCGGCGATGTCCCGCAGCACCGCCCTGCCCTCGTGCGCCGGGACCGCCGGGGCGCCCCCCGCGTTGGCCCGCAGGTGCGCCGCCAGCCGGCCCAGTGAGGCCTTCAGCACCTCCGGGGTCTGCGCGGAGACCGGCACCACGAACGGCCCCGCGTCCGGCGCGGACACTGCGGGCCTGGCGGCGACGTACTCCTCCAGGACGACGTGCGCGTTGACGCCGCCGAAGCCGAAGGAGCTGACCGCCGCGCGGCGCGGCAGCGATGCGCCGTCGTCGCCCACCAGGGGCTCCCAGGGCTTCGTCTCGTCCAGGATGTAGAGCGGCGAGTCGTCGAGCTGGATGTACGGGTTCAGCTTCTCGAAGTGGGCGTTCTTCGGCAGCACGCCATGCTTCAGCGCGAGCGCGGCCTTCACGAGCCCCGCGATGCCGGCGGCGGTCTCCAGATGTCCGATGTTCGTCTTCACCGCGCCGATGCCGCAGTGCTTGCGCGTTGACACCGGCTGGCCCCTGCGCCGGGCGAACTCCTTGAAGACGTCCTTGAGGGCGTTGAGCTCGATGGGGTCCCCGAGCGCCGTGCCCGTGCCATGCGTCTCGAGGTAGCCGAGCGAGGACGGGTCGAGGCCCGCCTGCTCCCAGGCGGCGACGATGACGTCGCGCTGGGCCATGGGGTTGGGTGCGGTGATGGAGGCGGTGTGGCCGCCGTGGTTCATCGCCGCGCCCTTGATGACGCAGTAGATGGGGTCGCCATCCTCCACGGCCTGACGCAGCGGCTTGAGCAGGACGGCGCCCACGCCCTCGCCGCGCGCGTAGCCGTCCGCCCGGCTGTCGAAGGTCCGGCAGCGGCCATTCGGGCTGAGCATGCCCGCGTCGTTGAAGGCCACGTAGAGGTTGGGGCTCAGCAGCGTGTTGACGCCACCGGCGACGGCCACGGTGCACTCGCCGCGCTGGAGCGCCTCCACGGCCTTGCGCACCGCCACGAGCGAGCTGGAGCACGCGGTGTCCACGGGCTCGCTGGGGCCGGTGAAGTTGAGCAGGTACGAGACGCGGTTGGGGAGCATCGCATGCGCGTTGCCCGTGGCCATGTGCGCGGTGGCCTGACGCTCCAGCAGCAGGTTCGTGTAGTCGTGGTTCGCCACGCCGACGAACACGCCCACGCGCTCGCCCCAGTGCGACAGCGGATCCTGGCCCGCGTCCTCGAAGGCCTTCCACACGGCCTCGATGAACAGCCGGTGCTGCGGGTCCATCAGCCGCGCCTCTTGCGGCGACAGGCCGAAGAACTCCGGGTCGAACTGGTCCACGCCCGGCATGAACCCGCCCCAGCGCAGCGCGGGCGCCTCCTTCGAGAGCACCTCCGCGTTCCAGCGTCCCGAGGGGACCTCCGTCACCAGGTCATGGCCCTGGAGCAGGTGCTCCCAGAAGGCCTGGGGGTCCTCCGAGCCCGGGAACACGCCGCTCACGCCGATGATGGCGATGGGCTCGGACGTGGACACCGGGGCCGCCGGAGCGGCCCGCACCTCCCGCGCGGGAGCGCGCGGCGCTGGCACCGGCGCCACGGGGGCACGCCCCTGGTAGTGCGCGGCGAGGGTGCTCTCGAACTTCTGGTGGAGCGTCCGGGCGAAGCCCTGGATGGACACGTGGCCGTAGAACAGGGGTGGCGTCGCGTCCAAACCGAGCCGCGTGTTCAGCGCCTCCACCATCTGCACGACGCGCATGGAGTCCAGGCCGTACTGGCTCATGTCGTCCTCCACGCTGAGCTCCTCCGGCCGAACCTTGAGGACGTGGCAGAGGATGTCCTTCAGGTCCTCGCCCACCGCGGCCACCAGGGCCTCCGCGTCCCGCGCGGGGACGGCGGTCTCCACCGGAGCGGAGGAGTGCGAAGGCGTCACCGGCGCCGGTCCAATCCAGCACCGGCGCCGAGCGAACGGATAACCGGGCAGCGAGAGTCGCGCGGGCGGCGTGCCCTCATGGAGCGAACGCCAATCCACGCGCGTGCCCGAGACCCACTGCTCCGCGACCTGGAGCAGCGCGTCCCGAGTCCGAGCGGTTCCCACGTCCCGCGCGGGGCCTTCGTCCGTGCCTCGGACGTGCCCCGTGCGCAGCCCCGGCAGGGCCTTGCTGGAGAGGAAACCGTCCAGCGACTCGCGCAGCTCGCCGAGTGATTCCACGACGAACGCCGCGCGCTCCTCGAGTGGCTCGCGGCCGACCTGGAGCGTGTACGCGATGGACGCGACGTCGGAGTCGAACAGCGTGTCCCGGTGCCGGGAGAGGTGGTCCGCCAGGTTCCGGGCATGGGCCTGGAGCCGCTCCGCGCTCTTCGCCGACAACGGCACGAGCACCGGCCGGGCCGTGGCGGCGCCCTGCCGGGGCCGGGCCTCGCGGTACTCCTCCACGATGAGGTGGGCGTTCGCGCCGCCCGCGCCGAAGGCACTGATGCCCGCGCGCAGCGGAGCCTCCTGGCCGTCCTGCGACGGGCCAGGGCGCCACGGGGCCAGCCCGCCCTGGAGGCGGAAAGCGGAGTCCGCCAGCTCCAGCTCCGGGTTGGGCGTCCCGGCGTGCGGCGAAGGGAACAGCTCCCGCGTCCGGAACTGGAGCAGCACCTTCGTCAGCGCCGCGATGCCCGACGCGGACTCCAGGTGTCCGACGTTCGCCTTGATGGAGCCGACCGCGCAGAAGCCCTGCTCCGGCGTGTGCCGGGCGAAGGCCTGCTTCAGGCCCGACACCTCGATGGCGTCCCCCATGGAGGACCCCGCCGCGGCGCACTCCACGTAGGAGATGGACCGCGCCGGCACGCGGGCGCGGCGCAGGGCGTCGTCGATGACGTCCGCCTGGGCCTGGGGATTGGGCGCCAGGTAGCCCGCCGTCTTCCCGCCCGCATTGATGCTGGAGCCCTTGATGACGCCGTGGATGAGGTCCCCGTCCGCCCGCGCGCGGGCCAGCGGCTTGAGGACCACGAGCCCCGCGCCCTCGCCGTCGATGAAGCCGTCCGCCCGCTCACCGAAGCTGCGGGTGCTGTCGCCCTTCGTGAGCAGG
Source organism: Corallococcus sp. AB018 (assembly GCF_003986945.1). Lineage (NCBI taxonomy): Bacteria > Pseudomonadati > Myxococcota > Myxococcia > Myxococcales > Myxococcaceae > Corallococcus > Corallococcus sp. AB018. The sequence goes on from NZ_RAWR01000001.1 coordinate 35,327, forward strand.
CCCGCGTGGGCCAGCCGCTCCAGGTGGTCCGGGTGCAGGATGAGGTTGACGCCGCCCGCCAGGGCCAGCTCGCACTCGCCGCGCAGCAGGCTCTGGCAGGCCAGGTGGATGGCGGTGAGGGACGCCGAGCACGCGCTGTCCACCGCGAAGCTGGGACCGCGCAGGTTGAACCAGTAGGAGATGCGGTTGGCGATGGACCAGAACCGGCTGCTCGAACGGTTCGGCGTGCCCTCCGCCGAAGCGCGCGCACCCAGCCATTCGTAGTCCGGGTTCATCGCGCCAATGAAGACTCCGGCCTTCAGCGGCTGGCTCAGGAGCGCGCCGCGCGGCTGGCCCGCGTCCTCCAGCGCGTGCAGGGCCAGCTCCAGCAGGATGCGCTCCTGCGGATCCATCTCCTCGGCCTCGCCGGGCGAGATGCTGAAGAACAGCGGGTCGAACCGGTCCACGTCCTCCAGGAAGGCGCCGTGGCGGACGCCGCCCTCCGCCCCATTCCAGCGCGCGGCGGGGATGGCGCTGAAGGCGCTCCGGCCCGCGCGGAGGTTGTCGAGCAGCGCGTCCAGCGTCGGCGCGCCGGGGTAGCGGCCGGAGAGCCCCGTGATGGCGATGTCCTGGGACTCGGCCTGCTGGGGACGCTCCTCGGAGGGCGTGCCGCGCGAAGGACGCCGCTCGAAGGAGACGGTCTCCTGGCGCGGTGCCGGGACGGACGCGGCGCCGGCGGTGCCCACCACCCGCGTCAGCTCCGCGGCCTTGTGCTGCTCCAGGTATCCCGCGAGCGCTCGCACCGTGAGCTGTTCGAAGAGCAGCGTGGACGGCAGCCGGCCCAGGTCCTTCTCGAAGCGGCGGCGGACCTCCAGGCCCAGCAGCGAGTCGACGCCGTACGCGTCGAAGGTCGCATCGTCCCCCAGCGCGCCGGGGGACTGCTTGAGGACCTCCGCGAACACGCGCTTGACGTAGGCGCGGGTGCCTCCCTCCACCGGCGCGGTGACCGGAGCGGACATGGTCGCGGGACGCACAGGGGCGGCCTCGCGGACCACGGGCTTCGCGGCGGGGGCACGCGCCTCACGCGCACGCACGGCGATGCCGTCGCTCTGCGCCAGGAGGACGCTCTGCCACTCCTGGCCGGGGGACAGGCCCGGGAGCCCGCACGCGGACGCGCCCAGGAAGCCCTCGCGCGCCAGGAGCATCTTCCACGTCTCGCGGCTGACGACCGGCGAGCCCGGGATGCGGTGCTCCTCGTCGCGGTACAGCCACCAGCCCTTCATGGTGCCGAACGTCAGCGTCGCGAAGTCGCGGGCGGCGATGGTCTCGTTGAGGACGAGCAGACCGTGCCGGCGCAGCATCCCCTTGATGCGGCGCAGGGTGGCGCCGAGGTCCGCCGTGGCGTGCAGCACGTTGGTGCCCAGCACCAGGTCCACGCCCTCCAGGTCCGCGTCCCGCTCCAGGTCCAGGGTGCGGTACTCCACCGGCACCGGGCTGTCCCGGAAGCGCTCGCGCGCCTTGTGCAGGAAGTGGACGGACAGGTCGGTGAAGACGTAGCGGACGCGCTCCGCGTACGGACGCAGGGCCTCCAGCACGAAGCGCGTGGTGCCACCGGTGCCCGCCCCCACCTCCACGAGGACCAGGGGCCGCCCGGGCTGCTCGGCCAGCCGCGCCTCCACGAAGGCGCGCACGGCCTCCGCGGTGAGCGCGTTGAGCAGGTCCGAGTGGAGGCTGGACGCGTAGACGTTCTCCACCAGCTCCGTGGAGCCGTCCGGGAACATGACGTCCATGGAGGAGCGCCGGCCCGTCCACACGTCGGGCAGCGCCTCCACGCACCGGTCCAGCAGGTCCATGTAGGCGGCCAGGTCCGGCAGCCGCGTCAGCACGTCCGCGCGCAGCGCCTCCAGCGGACGCTCCCCGGCGGCGGCCCTGGCGCGGATGGCCAGGCACTCGCGGTAGAGCCGCGCCTGCTCCGGAAGGACCTCGTCCGCGCGCGGCTCGCGGTCCACCAGCGTGCGCCTCAGGCCGCGCCGCGCGTACTCCTCGAACAGCTCGAAGGCGGCGACGACGCGGCGGGCGGGCTCCTCGGGCCGCGAGCGCGCGAAGGCCTCCACCTGCTGACGGACCCCCGCCAGCAGCGCGGCGCCCGCGTCCCGCTGGACGGAGACGACGGTGCGCGTGCTCGCGTGGATGCGACCCAACACCCGCGCGTCGCCCTTGATGGCCACCACCTGCGGCAGGGGCAGGCCCAGCACCTGCTCCAGGGCGCGGAAGCCCTCCCGCGGAACGATGGAGCCGAAGCCCTCCTCGCGCAGCAGCTGGTTGTACTCCGGCGTCGCCACCGCGCCGACGGTGCCCCAGAAGCCCCAGTCGATGACCTTCACCGGGAACGGGAACGACTGGGACAAGAGGAGCGCGAGCGCGTCCTGGAAGCGGCTGGCCGCCGCGTAGTGGGACTGGCCCGCGCCCCCGGAGATGCCCACCGCCGACGAGAAGAACACGAGGAAGTCGAGCGGCTCCCCGGCGAGCACCTCCGCCAGGACGAGGCTGCCCGCCACCTTGGGCGCGAGCACGCGCTGGAGCCGCGCCCGGTCCAGCTTCTTCAGCAGGGCGTCCTGCAGCACGAGCGCGGAGTGGAACACGCCGTGGATGGCGCCGAAGCGCTCCTTCACCCGGGCAACGGCCTGGCGCAGGGAGGCGGCGTCGGTGACGTCCGCCTGCATGAAGACGACGTCCCCACCGTGCGCGCGCAGCGCCTGGAGTCCGCGCTCCATCGCTTCATCCGGCGCGCTCCGGCCCAGCAGCGCCACCCGCGCGCCCCGTTGCCCCAGCAGGTGCTCCGCCAGCGCCAGCCCGATGCCGCCCAGGCCTCCCACGATGAGGTACGTGCCTCCCTGGCGGAAGATGGGGGCCTCGGACGCGGGCGCATCGAGCGCGCCCAACCGCCGCTGCATCAACGTCCCGTCGCGCAGCGCGACCTCCTCCGGCAGCTCCGCGCCCTGTGCCTGGAGGTAGCGCCGCAGCACGTCCGAGCGCAGGTCCTCCAGCGGCTGCCCGGCGCCCAGGTCCACCACGCGGAAGCGGCAGTGGGGGTACTCCCCCGCGAGCGAGCGCAGGAAGCCCCCCAGCGCCGCGCCCGTCAGCAGGAGCGGCTCGTCCGCGCGCGTACGCAGCGCGCCGACCGTGAACACGAGGACGTCCAGCGGCCCGGCGAGCGCGCCACGCGCGTCCAGCGTCCGCACCACGTCATAGAGGCAGTACAGCGCGCGGCTGTCCTCGGCGCGCACGGCCTCCAGGGACTTCGCCTCCGTGCCGGGGGCCAGGAAGAAGACCGAGTCCAGCGGGAAGCCGCCATCCAGCAGCGGCTCCAGGCCTCCGGCCTCCAGGTCCCGGAAGGACAGGGCCTGCGTCCGCGTGTACCGCTCTTCAATCTCCTCGCCCCATGCGCGCGAGAGCTCGCCCGCGTCGTCCGGGTAGACGATGAGCGCGCCGCGCTTCTCCACCGGCGATGCCACCGCCGCGTCCACGCGGACCGCGTCGAAGTAGGGGGCGTACAGCAGCGGGGCCTCCTCGGCCTTCAGCTCCCGGGCCTCCAGGCCGTGCACCTTCACCGCCACCCGCCCGTCCTCCGCCACGAGCGCGACGTCGAAGCAGCGGCCGTCCTCGCTCTTCACGTAGACGGCCATGGCCGGCGCCAGGGGCCCCAGCACCTCGACGGCGTCCACGACGAAGGGCAGCAGACGCTTCGCCCCGCCCTGCCCCTCCGCCGAGGCCACCTGGCCCAGGACGACGTGGAGCGCTGCATCCAGCAGGGCCGGATGCAGCTGGTAGTCCGCGAAGCCCTCCGAGGCCTCGGGCGGCAGCGCGAGCCACCCCACCGATTCACGGCCGTCCGTCCGCATCCGCTGGAGGCAGCGGAAGAACGGGCCATAGCGAAGCCCCGCGCGCTCCAGCCGCGCGTAGATCTCATGGCCGTCCAGTTCCTTCGAGCAGCGCGCCGCGACGGCCTCCACGTCCAGCCGCTCCACCGGCGCCGTCCCGGCCTCCGGCTGGTACTCGCCGGTGGCGTGCGTCACGGGCCCGTCGGGGTGCAGGCTGGAGATGCTGAAGGACGTCGTGCCGCTGCCTCGGGTGAGCGCGATGGAGACGCGGACCGGCGCCTCCACCTCCAGCCGCTGCTGGAGCACGACGCGGGACAGGCTGAAGCGCTGGCCCTCGTTCTCCGGCAGGAGGAACGCGCGCCACGCCATCTCCAGGTAGCACACGGCCGGGAGCACCCCGTGCGAACCCACCACGTGGTCGCGCAGGAAGGGCGCATCCGGCGTGAGCGTCGTCTCGTAGCGCAGCGTGTCCGCCGCCAGCGTGGGGACGACGTGGTCCACCAGCGGGTGGAGCGACGCGGGGCGCGCGGCTCCGCCCCGGACGAGCGATGCGTCCCAGTGACGCTCGCGCTCGAACGAATACGTGGGCAGGTGCAGGCGCCGCGGCAGCGGGCCCGTGTGCAGCCGGGCCCAGTCCACGTCCAGCCCCGCGACCCAGAGCCGGGCCACCTTGTCCAGGCGTCCCTTGCCCAACAGCCGCCACACGTGGTCCTGGCCGTCCTCGCCCTCCAGCGCCTCCATCAGCGCGGGCGAGCGCGTCGCCGGGTCGCCCACGAAGGTGGACTCCGCGGACGTGCCGCGCAGGAAGTCCTTCAGCCGGGAGCGCAGCTCCTCCACATGGGACACGACCACCGCCAGCCGGTGCGCCATGGGCTCGCGGCCCACCTGGAGCGTGTGGCAGACGGCGTGGAGCCAGCGCCGGGCCTCCTCCTGCCCCGTGGAGGGACGGCGGTCGAGCTCCTCCAGCATCGCGGCGGCGGAGCGCTCCAGCGCGCCCCGCGTCTTCGCGGACAGGAGGAAGACGGCGGGCCCTTCCGGCGCGGGGGCCTGGCTGGCCTGCGCATCGGAGTCACCGCCGAACTCCTCGAGCACGACGTGGGCGTTGACGCCGCCGAAGCCGAACGAGCTGACGCCCGCGCGGCGGGGCACCGACGGCGCGGGCCGGTGCCAGTCCGCGGTCTCCGTCACGACGTAGAAGGGAGACCCTTCCAGGGCGATGTATTCGTTCTGCGCCCGGAAGTGGACCGTCGCCGGGAGCTTCCGGTGCTTGAACGCCAGCAGCACCTTCACGACCCCGGCGACGCCCGCCGCGGCCTCCAGGTGCCCGATGTTCGTCTTCACCGACCCCAGGCCGCAGGTGCGAGCCGGCAGGTCCGACCCGGCGTCCGAGGCCAGGGAGCGGAACGCGTTCACCAGGGCGCGCGTCTCCACGGGGTCGCCCAGCTTCGTCCCGGTGCCGTGCGCCTCCACGTAGGAGACGGTGGAAGGATCCACGCGGGCCTTGCGGTAGGCGCGCGTGAGCAGCTGCTCCTGCGCGCGGGGATTCGGCGCGGTGAGCGTGTTGGCGTGGCCCCCGTGGTTGATGGCCGAGCCCCGGATGACGGCGTGGATGGCGTCGCGGTCCGCGAGCGCCTTCGACAGGGGCTTCAGGATGAAGACGCCCGCGCCCTCGCCCCGGACGTAGCCGTCCGCGGAGCGGTCGAACGTCTTGCAGCGGCCGTCCTCGCTGAGCATCCCGGCCCGGCCGAAGGCCAGGGTGAGGAACGGGGACAGGATGAGGTTGATGCCGCCGACGACGGCCTGCTCGCAGTCGCCGTTGCGCAGGGACTCCAGGGCGCGGTGGATGGCCACCAGGGAGCTGGAGCAGGCCGTGTCGATGGCCTCGCTCGGCCCGTGCCAGTCCATGAGGAACGAGACGCGGTTGGGCAGCATGGTGCCCGCGATGCCCGTGGCGCTGTAGGCCTCCACGGTGTCCTGCTGGCGGACCTGGAAGGCGCCGTACTCGAGCGCGCCGACTCCGACGAAGAGGCCCGTGTTGCTGCCGCGAAGCTCGCTGGGGCGGTGGCCGGAGTCTTCAATGGCCTGCCAGACCAGCTCCAGCAGCAGCCGCTGCTTCGGATCCATCAGCGCGGCCTCGCGCGGCGTGATGCCGAAGAAGGCCGCGTCGAACCGATCCACGCCGGAGATGAAGCTCGCGCGCCAGGGCTCCCGCCCGTCGATGCGCAGGTACGGCCGGTCCGCCGGCACGGGCGTGACGAGGTCCGCGCCCCGCGCCAGGTGCTCCCAGAACTCGCGCAGGTCCTTCGACCCCGGGAAGACGCCCGCCAGGCCCACGATGGCCACGGGCTCGTCCAGCGCCGGCTCCGGCACCACGGCGGGAGCGGCCACGCGGGCCTGCTCCACCGCCGGGGCGGCGGGCGCGGACACGGCCGGCGACGGGAGGGATTGGGTGAACGCGGAGGCGTGCTCGCGCGCCAGGTGAAGGGCCAGGGCCCGGGGGCTCTGGAACTCGAAGACGAGCGTGGGCGACAGGGAGGCGCCCAGCTCCGTGCCCAGCGCCGTCATGAACTCCACGAGCGCGACCGAGGACAGGCCCGCCTCCATGAAGTTGCGGGACGGGTCCACCTGCTCCACGGCGACGCCAAGCTTCGCGGCGATGCGCTCACGCAGGCGCCGCTCCACGCCCCTCGCCACCTCGTCCCCGGCGGCGAGCGGAGGGACGGCGGCCCTCGAAGGAGCAGGGACCGCAACGGGGGTGGTCGTCGTCGAGAAGGGATTGCCGAGCGCCGGGACGTTCTTCAGGGTGACTCCCGTCAACTCCACCAGCGGGCGGCCGGAGGCGTCATGCAGCCGCGCGTCGAGCACGAGCACCTCGTCGTTCGACAGGCGCACGCGGCTGGTGGCGACGCAGCGGGGACCGGGCGACTGGTGCACCACCAGCCGCTCCACGAACATGGGGATGCACGGTCTGCCGCGCGCGGCGAGCGGCTCGAACGCCCCCGCCACGATGACGCCATCCAGGAGCGCAGGAGGAACGAAGCAGTCGGAGCCGGCGGAGGACTCCTCCGCGACGGCGAGCTCGCCCAGGACCTCGCCGTCCCGGTGGAAGGTGCGCTGGACCGTGAAGAGCGACGGGCCATAGGCCACGGACACCTGGCGCATCCGCTCGTAGACGCTCGCGCCTTGCGTGGTGCGCGTGGCCTCCCGCTGGAAGCGCGCGACGTCCAGCGCGGTGGGCGCGGGGCCCGCTCCCGCGTCGAACAGGAACGTCCCCGTGGCGCAGCGGACCGGGGGCGCGTCGGGCGTCAGCTGAAACGACACTTCGAACGACGCGTCCCGCACCGACACCGTGATGCGCGCGGCTCCGCCCGGCCCGAGCACCAACGGCTGGTGGAAGAGCAGGTCGCGCAGGCCCACCGGCGGCCGCTCCTGGAAGTGCCGGCGGCCGGCCTCCAGCACCCAGGACGCGTACGTCACGCCCAGCAGCACGCGCTGGCCGAGGACGGTGTGGTCCCTCAGGGCCGGGTCGTCGTGCGTGAGCGTGAAGCCATCCTCCAGGCGTGCGCCCACGACGCGCAGGGCCCTGCGGGTCAGCAGGCCCCCTGTCGCGCGCGCCGGTCCCACCGGTTCCGGGCTGGATGAAGCGGTCGCCACCTTGTCGGACTCCACGGTCATACCCCTCTCCCCGACTTCAGCCCCTCCGCGCGCGGCGCGGCGGCGTGTTCCCAATGGCCGTGGGTCAACGGTGCGTCGTCGCGGTGCGTGCGCTCGGCGGCCGGCGCGGTCACCGCGTCGAACCAGTAGCGCAGGCGCTCGAACGGATAGGTGGGGGCCGCCACGCGCGCGGGCGTCGCGTCCCCGTACAGCGCCATCCAATCCACCGCGTCTCCACGCACCCATCCCCAGGCCAGCGCGCGCGGATCCGTCCCGAGCACCGGCGAAGGCTCGCGGTCCGCGGCGGTCCCTTCATGCGTGCGCGCATCCACCGTCCCCTCGCCGTAACGCGCGAGCGAGGACTCCAGCTCCGCCAGGTCCGAGGCCACGATGGCCAGCCGCTGGCCGTGCACGGACCGCCCCGTCTGGAGCGTGTACGCGAGCCGGGGCAGCGCCAGCGAGGAAGCCCCCCCCGCGCGCAGCTCCGCGACGTGCTCGCGCAGCGCCGCCGCGTACCTGCGAAGCGCGGACGCGTCACGCGCCGACAGCGGGATGACCTGGGGGCCCGGCGCCGCGACCTCACCGCGGGCCGGCGGCACGTACTCGTCGATGACCACGTGGGCGTTCGCGCCCCCCGCGCCGAAGGAATTCACCCCCGCGCGGCGCGGCAGCGCGTGCCCGTCCGCGTCGACCCGCGCCGCCCACGGCGTCGCCTGGGAGACGAGGTGGAACGGCGAGTCCCGCAGGTCCAGGTAGGGGTTCACGTCGTTCAGGTTCGCGAGCGGCGGCAGCGTCTGGTGGCGCAGCGCCAGCAGCACCTTGAGGACGCCCGCGATGCCGGCCGCGGACTCCAGGTGGCCGACATTGGTCTTCACGCACGTCACGGCGCAGGACGCCTGGGAGGTGGCCTCCCCTCCTCGCGCGCGGGCCATCTCCTGGAACGCGCGCTTGAGGCTGTTGAGCTCCACCGCGTCGCCAATCTCCGTCCCGGTGCCGTGCGCCTCGATGAGGGACACGCTGCGCGGGTCAATGTCCGCGCGCTCGTAGACCTGCCGGAGCAGCTGCACCTGCGCGTTGCCATTCGGGGCCGTGAGCGAGTTCGCGCGGCCGCCGTGGTTGACGCCCGTGGCCCGGATGACGCCGAGGATGCGGTCGCCGTCCGCTTCGGCGGCCCGCAGAGGCTTGAGCACCAGCGCGCCGGAGCCCTCGCCGCGCACGAAGCCATCCGCCCCGCGCGAGAACGAGCGGCAGGCGCCCGTGGGGCTGAGCATCCCCGCTTCGCTGAAGGTGATGTCCATGCGGGGGCTGGCGATGACGCTCACCCCGCCGACCAGGGCCAGCGAGCACAGCCCGCGCCGCAGGTCCTCCACGGCCTTGTGGATGGCGACCAGCGAGCTGGAGCACAGCGTGTCCACCGGCTCGCTGGGGCCGTGGAGGTTCAGCAGGTACGAGACGCGGTTGGCCAGGAACGCATGCGCGTTGCCGAACGTCGCGGCGGAGCGCACGCCGTCCGCGGCGGACTCCACCACGTCCGTGTAGTCACGGTTGGTGACGCCCACGTAGAGCCCGGTCCGCGTCCCGGACAGCGACGCGGGGTCGCGCCCCGAGTCCTCGATGGCGCTCCACACCGTCTCCAGGAACAGCCGCTGCTGCGGGTCCATGAGGCGCGCTTCCTCGGCGGGGATGCCGAAGAACGGCGCGTCGAAGCGGTCCACCGCCTCCAGGAAGCCGCCCCACTTCGACACGCTCTTGTTGCGCCCGGGCGCCTTCGCGTCGCCATGGAACGCACGCCAGTCCCAGCGGTCCGCCGGCACCACGCGCACGAGCGACCGGCCCTCCTCCAGGTTCTTCCAGAACGCCTCCAGGCTCGAGGAGCCGGGCATCCTTCCGCTCATGCCGATGATGGCGATGGGCTCATCCGCCCCCACGATCGCGGACGGCGCCGCGACGGCGGGCGTCTGCTCGACGGCGATGGCAGGTGACGGGGGCGCGGCAGTCGGGGCCGGCGGGGAGGCGCGCGCCGCCAGCTTCGCGCCGTAGCGCTCGCGCAGGTGCGAGGCGAGCGCGCCGAGCGACGGGGGCGTCAGCTCGAAGAACACGGCGGGCGTCAGCTCGGAGCCGAAGGTGGTGTTGAGCGCGGTCGCCAGCTCCGTGAAGGAGATGGAGTCGTAGCCGTACTCCGCCAGGTCCTTGCGCGGGTCCAGCGACGCCGGCTCCAGTTGCAGGAGCCCCGCGACGATGCCGCGGACCTCGTCCAGCAGGCCGGGCAGCGCGGCCGTGCTCGCGGGGGCCGCCGCGGGCACGGACACGCGCTGGGACACGGGTTCGGTGCGCTCCGGTGCGGAGGGCTCGGCCGCGGCCTTCAGGAAGCGCGAGGACAGCGCTCCCCCGCGCCCCAGCACCAGCGCCTCGGGGAGCCGCTGGCCGAGGACGGCGTCGAACGCGTCCAGGCCCGTGGCCGTCTCCAGGGGCTCGGTGCCGAAGAAGCTCCGGATGAACTGCTCGGTGGCGGCGTCGACCTTCATGCCGCCGTCGCGCCAGTAGGGCCAGGCGATGGCGTGGCTGGTGCCATGGCGCATCCCGCGCTGGCGCAGGCCGTCGCGGAAGGCGCGGAAGCCGTCCAGGAAGGCGTTGGCGAACGCGTAGTCCGTCTGCCCCACGTTGCCCGTGCGGGCCACGAGCGAGGAGAACACGGCGAAGAACTCCAGCTTCTCCGCCGCGAGCGCGCGGTCCAGCAGCAGCGTGCCGGTCACCTTCGGCGCGAGGACCGCCTCGAACTCACCCGCGGTCTTCTTCACCAGCCGCTGATCCCGGCGCTCCCCCGCTGCGTGGATGACGCCCTGGATGCCGCCGTAGCGGGCCCGCAGGGTGTCCACGAGCATCTCCACGTCGCCGGGCTCGGTGACATCCGCGACGAAGTACTCCACGTCCGCGCCCTGCGCGCGCAGGGCGTCCAGCTCCGTCCGGCGGGCCTCCGTCAGCGCGGAGCGGCCACACAGGGCCACGCGCACGCCGGGGCGATTCAGCAGGTGCCGGGTCAGGTGCAGGCCCAGCGCGCCAGCGCCGCCAGTGATGAGGCAGGCGCCGCCATTCGGGAGCACGGGCCGTGCGGCATCCACTTCGCCGGAAGGCAGCGGCGCGAGGACCTCCACGAAGCGCGCCCCGTCCCGGTGCACCACGAAGGGCTCAGCCATCGCGCCCGCGCTCAGCTCCGCGAAGGCGGCGTCGGCCATGGCGTCGGGGCGCTCGGCCTGCACGACGGTGAGCTTCAGCAGGTCGCTCTCCAGCCGGACCGACCGCGCGAACCCCTTGAGCGCGGCGGACAGCGGATGCGGCCGGGCCTCCGTCGCGGGGAAGACGGACAGGAAGGGAAGCGGGCGCTCCAGCCCGTCCCGCAGCAGCGCCTGGCACAGGTGGAACACGCGCAGGGCGCCGTCCTGGAGCTGCGCCTTGAGCGCGTCGGCGTCGTAGGAGAACGCCGCCGTGGGGCCACCGTGGATGACCGCCGCTGGTGACAGCCCGCGGGCGCGCAGGGCCTCCAGCACCCGTCCCAGCTCCTCCGGGCGGCGGGCATCGAAGTCGAACACCTCACCGCCGTCCCCCGGATGGAAGCGCTCAGAGGGCCGGGCCCACACGAGCGAGGGCCGCGCCCCAGAGCCTCCCAGCAGCTCCCGCAGGCGCTCCACGAAGCCGGCGTCGCGCGACACCACGAGCACCGGTCCGGGGAGCTCGCGCCGCGCGCGCGGCGTCAGGTCCGCGCGCTCCAGCACGGTCCGGTACAGCGTGGCCGCCTCCGGCTTCACGGCCTCGTCCCGCTTCACCGGGCGGACGCTGTAGTCCCGCACGCGCACCAGGACCTCGCCGCTGGGGCTCATCAGCGTGAGGTCGAAGCGCGACTGGAGCGACGGCCGGCCCTGGCCGTCCGCCACGCTCACGTGCACGCAGCAGGCCGCGGGGAGCGCGCGCCCGAAGAGCTCCACCGACCTCATGGAGAAGGGAAGGAACGCGACATTGCCGGAGCCCTCGGGCGTGAAGAGCAGGCCGGCCACCGACTGGAGCATCCCCTCCAGCAGCGACGGGTGCAGCACGAAGGCGTCCTGCGCCTCCGCGCCTTCCGGAAGCTGGAGCTCCACCAGCGCCTCGCGCGCGCCCCGGAGGACCCGCTCCACGGGCTTGAGACTCGCGCCGTAGGCGTAACCGAGCCCCGCGAACGGCTGGTAGAATCGCGCGCGGTCATCCGCCGTCGTGCAGCGCCGCCGGATGGCGTCCACGTCCACGCGCGCGGGGACGGCGCCCTCCACGGGCCCGGTGTCGACCCCGCCCTGCACGTGCACGTCGCCGTCCCCGGTGACGAGCTTGAACTCCACCGCGCCGTCCTTGCGCTCGAAGCGCGCCCACGCGTCCCGGGGTGCGCCGTCCACGGCGAGCGGCTTGAGCCACACCAGGTTGCGCAGCCGCGTGACGGGAGCGCCGCCCGACGCGAGCTCCCCCGCCATGCGGGCCATCTCCAGGGACACCACCGCGGGGAGGATCCGCTTCCCGCCAATCTCGTGATCCTTCAGGTAGCGGGCCTCCGGCTGGAGTCGCTTGCGGAACACCACCGCGTCGAGCGTGGACTCGTTGGCGTCCACGAGCGCGCCCAACGCCGCGGGCGCGCGCGCCTCGCCGCCTGGCGACAGGCTCCGGGGGCCGGTGCCCTCCGTCACCCAGTGGCGCTGCTTCTCGAAGGGATAGGTGGGCAGCGAAACCCGGCGCGGGCGCGTGCCCGCGTGCAGGACGCTCCAGTCCACGTCCTCGCCCGAGGCCCAGCGCAGGGCGCTCCGCGCCGCCTCGCCACCGGTGGACGCCATCGCGGTCTCACGGCCCTCCAGGAAGGCGGACAGCTGCTGCTCCAGCCCGGCCACGTTGGAGGCGACGAAGGCGGCCCGCGACTCCATGGCCGCGCGGCCGGTCTGCAGCGTGTACGCGACGTCCGCCAGACGCGCGTCCAGCCCCGCGTGCCGCCGCAGGTGCGCGAGCAGGTCTTGCGCGCGCTGGCGCAACCGCTCCGGCGTCTTCGCGGACAGGGGGAACACGAACGGACCGGCGGCCTCCCCTGCCCCGGCGCGCTCGGCGCCCTCCATCGGGAACTCCTCCAGCACCACGTGGCCGCTGGCCCCGCCGAAGCCGAACGAGCTGACGCCCGCGCGGCGCGGGTGGCCGTGCGCGGAAGCGGGCCAGTCCCGCGTCGCGGTCGCGACGGACAGCGGCGTCCCCGCCAGGTCGATGAGCGGATTCAGGGCGTGGAAGTGGAGGTTGCCCGGCAGCTTGCGCGTGCGCAGCGCCATCACGGCCTTGATGACCCCGGCGATGCCCGCCGCGGCCTCCAGGTGGCCGATGTTCGTCTTCACGGCCCCCATCACGCAGGCCGCGGGCGGCTGGAGCGGAGGCTGCCCCTTCTCGGCGTTCTCGAACGCGCTCGCCAGGCTCTGCACCTCGATGGAGTCCCCGAGCTTCGTCCCGGTGCCGTGCGTCTCGATGAACGAGACGGTGCGCAGGTCCACCTTCGCCTGGGCGTACGCGTCCGCGAACAGCTGCGTCTGCGCGTCCGGGTTCGGCGCGGTCAACGAGTTGGCGCGCCCACCGTGGTTGACGGCGCTGCCCCGGATGACGGCGTGGATGGTGTCCCCGTCCCGGCGCGCGTCACTCAAGCGCTTGAGCAGCAGCGTCCCGATGCCCTCGCCGCGCACGTAGCCGTTGGCGGCCTGGTCGAACGCCTTGCACCGGCCGTCCGGGCTCAGCATCCCGTTCTGGCTCAGGGCCAGGTAGAGGTTCGGGCTGAGGATGAGGTTCACGCCCCCGGCGATGGCGGCGTCGCACTCCCCCCCGCGCAGCGCGCCCACGGCGCGGTGGATGGCCACCAGCGAGCTGGAGCACGCGGTGTCCACGGCCTCGCTGGGCCCCAGCAGGTCGAAGAAGAACGAGACGCGGTTGGGCACGAGCGAGCCCGCGAACCCGGACAGCGAATACCCCTCCAGGTCCACGCCGTGCTCGCGCTGCACGTCCCAGTAGTCGGAGTTGATGGCGCCCAGGAAGACGCCCGTGCGCGTGCCCGCGAAGGCGGAGGGCGCGTAGCCCGCGTCCTCGAAGGTCTTGTAGACCGTCTCCAGCGACAGCCGCTGGCGGGGGTCCATCACCCGCGCCTCACGGGGCGAGACGTTGAAGAAGGCCGCGTCGAACCGGTCCACGTCGGAGATGAAGCCGCCGAAGAACGCGTCGGACTTGTTCTTCTGCGTCTTGGGGTTGCCGAAGTACGCGCGCGAGTCCCACCGCTCCAGCGGCACCTCGCGCACGGAGTCCCGGCCCGACAGCAGTCCCTCGAAGAAGCCCTCCGGGTCCTCGGAGCCCGGGAAGCGGGACGCCATGCCGATGATGGCGATGGGCTCCGGCACGTCCTCCCGCGCCGGAGCGGCCGTGGACGCCGCCGCCACCGGCAGGGCCACCCCGCGCTCCGCGAGGTGCGCCGCCAGCGCGCGCACGGACGGGTACTTGAAGAGCGCCGGAGGATCCACCTGGACGGACAGCCGCTCCAGCAGCCGCGCGCGCAGCGCGGTCAGCGTCACGGAGTTGAAGCCGGACTGAGCGAACGTCGCCGTCAGCGGCAGCTGCTCCGGCCGGACGCCGAGCACCGACGCCGCGACCTCCCGCAGCGCGCCCTCCAGGTCTCCTGAAACAGGCGCGACCGCCGGGACCCGCACGGGGCCGCCAGCGGTCGGGACGGGGCCCGCGCCGTGGTCGCGCAAGAGCGCGTCCAGCTCCAGCGCCGCGAGCGCCTTGCGGTCCACCTTCGCGTTGAGCGTCATCGGGAACGAGCGCATCCCGAGGAACACCGCGGGGACCATGTACTCGGGCAGCCGCTGCCGCAGGCGGGCCTGGAGGTTCTCCACCTCCAGGGGCGCGGCACCGTCACCCAGACAGAAGGCGTGCAGCGCCTGCTGGCCCACCCGGTCCGCGCGCACCACGACCACGGCCCGGGTCATGCCCGAAACGGCCTGGAGGACCTTTTCAATCTCCTCCAGCTCGATGCGGTAGCCGCGCAGCTTCACCTGGTTGTCGACGCGGCCCGCGTACACGAGCGTGCCGTCCGGCCGGAGGGACACCTGATCCCCGGTCCTGTAGAGGCGGGCGGACGGGTCCTGGGAGAACGGATCGCGGATGAAGCGCTGCGCGGTCAGCTCCGGCTTGTGCAGGTAGCCCTTCGCGACGCCGACCCCGCCGATGCACAGCTCGCCCGTCGTCCCCGGCGGCACGGGCGCCAGGTGCTCGTCGAGCACGTGGAGCGTCGTGTCGCCAATGGGGCCCCCGATGCGGATCTCCTCGCCGGGCACCACCTTCCAGAGGGTGGACCAGATGGTCGTCTCCGTGGGGCCGTAGAGGTTCCACAGGCCGCGCACGCGCTCCAGCAGCGCGTCCGCCAGCTCACGGCCCAGGGACTCGCCGCCGCACAGGGCGGTGAGGCCGCTGGCGCCCCGCCATCCGGCGGACACGAGCATCTGCCACGTCGCGGGCGTCGCCTGCATGAAGGTCGCGGCGCCCCGCTCCAGCGCGTCCTTCAAGCGCAGGCCGTCCTTGCTGACCTCCTCCGTGAGGATCTCCACCCGGGCGCCGCACAGCAGCGGCAGGAAGAGCTCCAGGCCGGCGATGTCGAAGCACAGCGTGGTGACCGCCAGCAGGTGGTCCCTCGACGTCATGCCCAGGTGCTGCCGCATCGCGCACAGGAAGTGGGCCAGGCCCCGCTGGAAGACCTGGATGCCCTTGGGCTCGCCGGTGGAGCCGGACGTGAAGAGCACGTAGGCGATGTCGTCTGGCGTGGCCCGCGCCGCCACCCGGCTCGCCGCGTTCGGGAACATCTCGCGGGCGGCGTTGAAGAAGGCCCCGTCCACCTCCACGGAGCGGCCGGAGAACCAGCGCGGCGCGCCGTGCGCCCCCCGGTTCGTCAGCAGCAGTCCCAGCTCCGCCGTCCGCGCGATGTACCCCAGCCGCTCATCCGGGAACGTGGGATCCAACGGCACGTACGTCCCGCCGGACTTGAGCACGCCCAGCAGGCTGATGAGCATCTCCAGCGAGCGGTCGAAGAAGATGCCCACCGGCGTGCCGCGCGTCACGCCCAGGGCGTGGAGGCTCGCCGCGACCAGCGAGGACTGCTCGTCCAGCTGCCGGTAGCTGATGGAGCGCCCGGCGCACAGCGCCGCGACACGGTCCCCCTGCTCCCGGGCGCGCGCGGCGAACAGCTCCGCGAACGTCTTGTCCCGGGGGTAGTCCTGCACAACGGGGGTCGCTTCCGGACCGCCGGGCCTGCCGCCGCCCGGTCCGGAGCCGCCGCCACCGCCCGGGTTCGGGCCCTTGTCGGTGAACCAGTACCGCCGCTTGTCGAAGCGGTACGTGGGCAGGGAGACGCGCCTCGCGGAGGCCGCCGTGGCCAGGCGGCGCCAGTCCACGCCGCCCCCCGTCACCCACGACTCGGCGAGCCGCTCCGCGTCGCCATCCGCGAGCACCGCGGTGGCGCCCGCCCCAGGCTCCGCGGCCTGCCCCGTGAAGAGCCTCCGGGGAGACGACTCGCCCCGGAGGAACGCGGCCAGCAGCACCGCCAGCTCCGCCGTGTCGTGCGCCACCACGGCCAGCCGGTGCCGCAGCGGTTCGCGGCCCACCTGGAGCGTGAAGGCCACGTCGCGCAGGGAGAGCGCCGCGCCCGGGGACTCCACGAGGAAGGCCCGGAGCGCCTCGGCCTGGGCGCGCAGGGCGGCCGGGGTCCCGGCGGACAGGGGCACCGCGTACGCCCTGCCCTTCGGCCCGGCGTCGGCTTCCGGCCGGGACGCGACCTCCTCCAGCACCACGTGCGCGAGCGCGCCGCCGAACCCGAACGCGCTCACCGCGCCCCGGCGCGGACCCGCTGCGGGACGGGGCCAGTCACGCGTGCGGTCCACGATGTAGAACGGCGACCCGTCCAGGTGGATGTACGGGTTGAGCGCGTTGAAGTGCAGGTTGCCGGGCAGCACGCCGTGGCGCATGCCCAGCACGACCTTGAGCACCCCCGCGATGCCCGCCGCCTCCTCCGCGTGGCCGATGTTGCTCTTGAGCGAGCCGATGCCGCAGCTCCGCGGCGTCCACCGGGCCGGCTGGCCCCGCGACGACACCGCCCGTTCGAACGCGGCGCCCAGCGACGCCACCTCGATGGAGTCCCCGAAGGGCGTGCCCGTGCCGTGCGCCTCCACGTACTGGATGGAGGAGGGCTCCACCTGCTGCCGTCCGTAGACGTCCAGCAGCAGCGCCTCCTGCGCGTTCGGGTTGGGGGACGTCATCGAGTTGGAGCGCCCCCCGTGGCTGACGGCGCTCGCCCGGACGACGGCGTAGACGTTGTCCCCGTCCGCCAGCGCCTTGTGCAGGGGCTTGAGCAGCACCGCGCCAATGCCCTCCGCGCGGGTGTAGCCCGCCGCGTCCTTGTCGAAGGGGCGGCACTTGCCGTCCGCGGCGAGCACCCCGCCCCGGCCGAACGACACGTGCATGGCCGGCGTCAGGATGAGGTGCACCCCGCCGGCGATGGCCATGGTGCACTCGTCGTTGCGCAGCGACTGGAGGGCGCGGTGCAGCGCCACCAGCGAGCTGGCGCACGCGGCGTCCACGGCCTCGCTGGGCCCCTGGAAGTCGAAAAAGAACGAGACGCGGTTGGCCAGGATGGAGTTGGAGCGGCCCGTGGAGTTCTGCTCCTCGATGGCGTTCCCGCTGGCGCGGTAGAGCTCGTCGTACTCCGGCAGGCCCGCGCCAATGAAGACGCCCGTGCGGGAGCCCGCCACGTCCGACGCCCGGTACCCGGCGTCCTCCAGCAGCCGCCAGGTCGTCTCCAGCAGGAGGCGGTGGCTGGGGTCCATGATGACGGCTTCCTTCTCCGACACGCCGAAGAAGGCCGGATCGAACTGGTCGATGCCGTCCAGGAAGCTGCCCCACTTGATGTGCGTCTTGTTGGGGCCGCCGTGGGCCTCACCGAACCACGCGCGCCAGTCCCAGCGCTCGGCGGGGATCTCCGTCACCGGGTCCTTGCCCGACGTCAGCGTCTTCCAGAAGTCGAAGACGTCCTGGCCACCGGGGAAGCGGCCACTCACGCCAATGATGGCCACGTCCCGGGCATCCACCACGGCGGGGGCCGCCGGAGCGGCGGTCGGCTCCAGCCACCCCCAGCCCTTCGCGGAGCCATCCGCCGTGGCGGCCACCGGAGCCTGCGCAGGCGCGGACACCACCGGCGCGGGGGCCGGGGCCTGCGCCGCGCGGCGCGTGACGAGCCGCAGCGCATAGCGCTCCGAGAGCGCGGGATAGCGGGCCTCGTGCAGGTGCGCGATGAAGGCGCGCAGCCTCTTGTACTTGAAGAACAGGATGGGCGTCAGCGACAGGCCCAGCTTCGTCCCGATGCGATCCGCCAGCCGCGTGAGGGAGATGGAGTCGAAGTGGGCTCCGCTCGCGGAGTCCAGGTCCATGGACATGCCCAGGTCGATGGACGCCGGGGGCTTGCCCAGCATGTCCGCGACGATGCCCACGACGTCCGCGGTGAGCAGCCGCAGGACCTCCGCGCGGGTCTCCTCGCTGTTGAAGTCGATGCGCGCGGCGCCCGTGTCCTGGGCCTCGTCCGCCTCCCGCACCTCCAGGCGCGGCGCACCCTCCATGAACAGGGACGTGCCCATGCGGCGGCCCGCCCGGGTCAGCTCCGCGCGCAGGCCGTTGAAGGACCGGGCCAGCGCCCACGCCATGCCCGCCTCCGGGCGCGGCGCGACGAGCGCGAAGAAGTCCAGCGGCAGCTCGGACGTGATGTCATCCAGCGCCAGCACCTGCTCCAGGGTGCGCGGGATGTGTCCCGAGGGCTCAAGGTACTGGATGACGCCGTCCAGCCGGCCGAAGTCGTCCTGGATGCGCTTGCGCACGGAGGCGCGCAGGGACTCGAAGTCCTCCAGCGCGTCCGCGTGCACGGTCATCACGCGGCAGCCGTGCGCGCCGGTGAGCTCCTCCACCAGCGGCCGGGACGCGGCACCGGACGGATCCACCACCAGGTAGACGCCGCCCTTGCGGCACGCCAGCCGCTCCGCCGCGCCCGGCGACACCGCCGCGGGCACAGGCAGGGGCTGACCCCGCACCACGGACTCCAGCGCGGACATCAGGCGCCGGCTGGACTCCTCCAGGTCGGGCAGCCGCCGCTCGACGTGGAGCGGGTGGAGCACCAGGGGCGGCCCCTCCGCGGGCCCCGCGCCGACGATGGCGTTGTGCGGCTGGGCCTCCAGCCCTTCACCGTGGTGCACGTAGACGAGCGGCGTGTGGCCGCGGCCCGCCAGCGCGCCCCGGAGCTTCTCCACGGCGCCCAGCGCGAACCTCCAGTTGCCCGCGATGGAGTCCGTGAGGCTTCTCAGGTTCCGGCGGCCGGCGTAGTCGACGTTCCACGCCTCGTAGTTCCACAGGTGGAGGATGGCGCGGACGCGGCCGTGCGCCGCCTCCACCTCTAAGAGCAGGCGGCCGAAGTGCGCCGCGTCGTCCGGATCCACCTGGAAGAGCCGCTCCCCCAGCCGGCGGAAGACGCGGCCGGGCTTGACGAGCACGAACGCCGCGCCCGACAGCGCTTCCACCTGCTTCGCCCGCTCGGTGAGCCTCGCGTGCAGGTCATCGCGCCGCGCCAGCACCAGGACGACGTCCCCTGTCCCCACCTGCGCGCTCATGAGCGCCCCCCGCCCACCACGTCGAGCCGGCCCGCGGCATTGGCGAAGGTGGCAATCGAATAGTCATCGAACAGCGTGCGGTCCACCTTCATCTCCAGTCCCGCGTCGTTGGCGTAGTCCGCGATGAGGAAGTTGCCGGCGACGTCCAGCCCCACCGTGCGCGCCAGCTCCGTGATGTCGTCGAAGCCGGTGTTCCAGGGCGCGCCCAGCGAGCGGAAGCCGTCCAGCAGCGCCTCCGACTTGCGGTAGCCCGTCGCCTTGGTGATGAGCTTCTTCGACAGGTAGTCGAAGGTGATCTCGAAGCGCTTGAGCCGGTCCCTCAGCGCGATGAGGGTGTTCACCGCGCTCTGGTATTCCAGGTAGAAGACGTTGCCCTCCCAGAGGATGAACGTCTGGGCGTCGAAGTCGAACCCCTGCGCCTCCAGCGCGGAGAGGAAGTCCACGCTGGTGTACTCCGCGGGCACGAACGTCGCGGCCTGCGCGTAGCCGTGCTGCTCCAGCTGCTTGCGCTTGAACTCCAGGACGTGGCCCTGCTCCACCTCGAAGTAGCGCACGCCGTCCGCGGCCAGGCGGATGGGGCGCGTGTCCAGGCCGGAGCCCAGGATGAGGAACTGGCGCACGCCCGCGGCGATCTTGTCCAGGAACGTCTGGTCGAAGTAGCGCGTGCGGTAGCGCACCAGGTAGCGCGTGGACGGCGAAGCGGAGGCGATGGCATTCGACGCCTCCGTGGCCTCCGCGTTCAGGAAGGCATTGGCCACGTGGTCGCTGAACAGGGGACTCGCGGCTTCCGTCTCCTCCGCGCGCCAGTTCGCGATCACGAAAGCGGTCCGGCCCACCATCTCATAGGCAGTGCTCATCAGGATTTCCCAGGGGAGTCGTTGGGGTGGACCGGGCCGTCAGGTCCCGAACAGTCTTTCAATCTTCTCGCGTACGTCTGGCTGCGCGAACGTCTGCCGGTGCATGGCCCGCTCGCCTTCAATCACCCGCTGCAATTCCTGGCGGGTCGTCTGATTCAGGTGTGCCTTCAACAACCGCAGGGAGAGCAGCGGCTTCTCCGCCAGGTCCGCGGCCATGCGCAGGGCGGCCTTCACCACGTCCGCCTTCTTCTCCACCTGGACCTGGGCGCCGCGCGTCTTGAGCTCCAGGCCGTAGTAGTTGCGGGCCGTGAAGAGCATCTCCGCGCCCAGCGTCGCCCCCAGCCGCTTGGGGAGGATGTACGTGGAGCCCATCCCGGGGGTGAAGCCATACTTCATGAAGACGGCGCTGTAGATGCACTCCTCCGCGAGGATGCAGAAGTCCGCGAAGAGCCCCAGCGCCAGGCCCCCGCCAATGGCGTGCCCCTGCATCGCGGCGATGACGGGCAGCTCACAGCGCAGGAACAAGTCGTAGAAGAGGAGCCCGTCCAGCGACACGCCCCGCGTGTCCTGGGATTGCACGCCCTCCACCAGCCCGACGAGCTCCTCCTTCGTGCCGCCGCAGCAGAAGTAGTTGTCGAAGCCGTGCACCACCACCACGCGCAGGTCCGGCGTCCGGGCCACGGCGTCGAAGGCCTGCTTGAGGTCCCTCACGAAGGCCGGGGAGAAGGTGTTCTTGCTCTGGCGGTCCTCCATGGCCACCACGCCCACCGCCCCCTGGCGCGTCAATGTGACGGTGGAGTTCATCGCGAGCCCTCCTGCTCCCAGGGCAGGCTCTGGTGGGTGAGGAAGGCGTGGATGCGCTGGCGCACCGCGGGGTCCAGGGCGAGCCCCGTGGTCGTCTGGACAGCCAGGGCCTCCACCCGCTCGTCGATGGGGAAGACGTCGTTGGCGTAGCGCTTGAGCTTGAGGATGCCCTCGGCCGGAATGCGCTTGAAGCGCAGGAGGAGCCGCTGGAGCGCGCGCTCGGAGTCCTCGCCCAGCTCGTCGACCAGGCCCAGCTCCAGCGCCCGCTCCGCGCCCAGCTGCTGCGCCGTCAGCGCCAGCTTGTAGGCGTGGTGCATGCCCACGCGCCGGGCCAGGAAGGGCAGCACCATGGCGGGGAGGATGCCCCAGAGGATCTCCGGCAGACTGAAGGACGCGGCGTGGCTGGCGAGCACCAGGTCGCTGGCGGCGACGACCCCCACCCCGCCCGCCATCACCTTCCCCTCCACGAGCGACACCACCAGCTTGGGGAAGCTGGCCAGCCGCCGCAGCGTACGGAAGTAGAGGGCGCAGGACGCGTTCATGCCCCGGGCGCCGGGCTCGCCGGACGACATCAGCTCCGTGAAGTCCATGCCGGAAGAGAACGTGTCGCCCTGCGCGCGCAGGACGACCACCTTGGTGGACGCGGAGCGCTCCGCCTCGTCCAGCGCCTCGTTGAGCGCGGTGAGCAGCTCCAGGTTGATGCTGTTGCGCGCGTCGGCGCGGTTGAAGGTCAACCGCATGGACAGCGCGTCGGACTCGCGGAGGATGGCGGGGGGGCGCATCTTCAGCTCCACTCGTATTCGCGGTGGTAGTCCTTGATGCGCCGGAGCACCAGGCGCCGCTGCCCGGCGAAGGCCTGCTCGTGGATGCGCCCGAAGCGGGACAGCCCCACCTCCAGGTCCTTCGCCCCGAAGGGGAAGGCGCGCAGGTCGTCCAGGAGCGCGTCGTACTCCTGCATGGACAGCCGGTAGCGCTGCTCCAACCGGCGGCGAATCTCCATCCGCGCCAGCGCCCGGGTGGACGCGGGGCCCACGAGGCCGCTGAAGAACTCCGACGAGCAGCCGGAGCCATACGAGAAGAGGCCCACGCGGGTCTCCTCCTGAGCGCCCAGGTGGTCGATGAGGCTGGCGAGCGCCATGTACAGGGAGGCTGAGTACAGGTTCCCCACCCGCATGCAGTACTCCAGCGAGGGAGCGACCCGCGCCGTGAAGTCGCGCTCGATGGCGGCGCTGTCCAGGCCGCCGAACTTGCGCACGAGCTTGCGGTGCGCGCCCTTCACCATCCCGCCGAATGGCGTGTGGAACGCGAGCGCGCCGAACGTCTTCACGACGTCCGCGCCCTCCACCCGTTCCGCGTACGCCTCGAAGCAGCGCTCCATGCAGTCCAGGTACGAAAAGAGCGACACGTCCGGGTTGCCGGTCTCCACGTCGTAGGACGGCCGGCAGGTGTCCATGACCTCGTAGCCGTGGAAGCCCGTGGCGCCCACGTCCAGCTCCAGCACGTCCGGGGACGTCCCCACCAGGAACGCCACCGCGCCGCAGCCCTGTGAAGGCTCCGCGTAGCTGAGCTTGTCCGCGGAGCGCGCCACGTCCGTGGCGATGACCAGCACCTTGGGGTCGTACGCCGCGTGGGCGAGCACGTGGTTCGCCGCGATGCCCAGCGCCGCCGTGCCGCCGTAGCAGGCCTGCTTCACCTCGAAGAGCTTGCAGCGGCGGCTCAGGCCCAGGTGGTGGTGGACGTAGGTGCTGATGGACTTGCCGAAGTCGATGCCGGACTCCGTCGCGGTGACGACCATTTCGATGCGGGCCTTCTGCGCCTCCGTCAGGCCGTCCACCAGGGCCTTCGCCGCGTTCACCGCGTGGGTGACGGGGTCCTCCCAGGGCAGGCCCACGGCCTTCTCCCGCATCAGCAGGTTGTCGAACCGGTCCAGGTTCAACCCGCGGGCGTGGAAGATGTCCTTGACGCCAATGACGGCGGCGCCGCCGTACACGTTCATCCGCTCGATGCCGACTTGCATGTTCAGGTCCTCGCCTCGCCCAGCACGACGCAGGCGTTGATTCCACCGAAGCCGAACGCGTTGCTCAGCGCGTGACGCAGGGGCCGCTGCGTCGCGCTCGGGCCCGCGAAGCGGCACTCGCCGTCAATGGGCTCTTCCAGGTTGGCGTTGGGGTGGACGAAGCCGTGCCGCAGCTGGCCCACCGTCGCGATGGCCTCCACCAGGCTGGCGGCGCCCAGACAGTGGCCGGTCAGTCCCTTGGTGGAGTTGATCTCCACCTCCCCCACCCGCGCGCCCCACACGCGCCGGATGGCCTCCACCTCCGTGCGGTCCCCCAGCGGGGACGCGCTGCCGTGGGCGTTGAGGTAGTCGATGGCGCCGGGGTCGACGCCCGCCTGCGCCAGCGCGCGGCGCATGGTCCGGACCTCGCCGTCCACGTTGGGGTCGGAGGACGCGTTGCCATCCAGCTGCACGGCCACGCCCAGCAGCCGGCCCTGGACGGGCGCCCCGCGGGCCCGGGCGAACGCTTCACGCTCCAGGACGACGCAGGCCGCCGCCTCGCCCGGGACGAAGCCGTTGTGCCGCCGGTCGAACGGGCGGCACGTGCGCGACGGCGCGTCCGTGAAGTCCTTGTAGAGCGCGCCCGCGTTCGCCAGCGCCTGCAGCTCCAGGACGGACAGGTCCGCGGGAGGGGCCACGACCACGCAGACGTCGCACAGGTCCAGGGCCAGCAGCTGGTGCGCGCGCGCCAGCGCCACGTTCCCGGACGCGGACGCGCCGCCCACGGTGCCCCCTTCGCCCTTCGCGCCCAGCAGCTCGGAGACGACGCCCAGGTGGAAGGTGTCCAGGAACTGCAGGGCGTAGCGCGGGTTGATGAAGGTGGGGTCGCTCCCGTATTCGCCGTGCGTCTGGAAGACGTACTGCTGGGTCAGGTTGTTGCCGGCGATCAGCACCCCCACCCGCTCCGGATCCACGCCCGAGGGCTCCAGGGCCGCGGCGCTCCACGCCTCCAGCGCGGCCACCACGGACGTCTGGACGGTGAAGGGCGCGCGGCGGCCCAGCTTCAGGGCCCGGGCCTTGCGCTCCTCCGGGAGGGCGCCCACGCGCTCCAGGGCCGAGTCGAAGGAGAAGCCGCGGATCTCCGCGCCAATGCGGCAGCCGTCCGGGAGCGGCCTGGCCGTCCGCTCGCGCAAGGCGATGCCGGAGCGGCCCGCCCGCAGTCCCTGCGTGAGCGCGTCGACCCCCTGGCCGAGCGCGCACACGACTCCCATTCCTGTGATCGCCGTGGCGGTCATTGGTCGCACATCACCGAGGTCTGTCGTTCGCGCGTGGGGGCTTCGTCAGGCCGCGCCGCGCTGGGCCTTGGCGTGGAAGAAGCCCACCAGGTCCCGGATGTTGTCCACGTTGGAGAGCTCCACGAGGGAGAACCTCAGCCCGAGCGACTCCATCGTCATCGTGACGATCTCCAGCCGGTCGATGGAGTTCGCGCCCAGGTCCACCAGCCGTCCCTCGAAGGGAACGGACTCCGGGGAGATGGAGAGGACGGAGGCCGCGTGGCCCCGCACGATGGAGAAGATTGCGTCGTGTCCCATGACAGTCATCGCGCGCGCCTCAGTAGGTGAAGACCATTCCAACGAAGGACACACCGGACCCCGTTCCCGTCAGCACGCCGCGCTCGCCGCGCCGCAGCCCGCCCACCTTGACGGCCTCGTAGAGGGCCATGGGCATGGAGGCGCCAATGCAATTGGCGTAGCGGTCGATGATGCGCACCAGCTTGTCGTCCGGATAGGTCAGGCTGAGGTAGTCCAGCACCACGCGGCTCGGCTGGTGCGGAATGACATACCGGCAGTCCTTGATGGTGATGTCCGGGCACTGCTTCCACAGCCCCTCGTTGAAACGGGGGAGGTACTCGAAGCCAATCTTGAGCAGCTCCGCCCCGTTCATGTGCAGGTAGTTGTCCTCCGGCGTGGTGTTCTTGCCGTTGGGGTGCCGCCGGGAGCCGCCGCCGGGCACCATGCTGAACTCCGCCCCATAGCCATACGTGCGGACCTGGGAGGCGTGGATGCAGCTCTTCTCCCCGGGCTCCGGCAGGGTGACGACCGCCGCCGCGGCCGCGTCCCCGAAGAGGGTGAAGTTCTCCGGCTTGCGGAAGTCCAGCGCCACGGAGGAGATGTCCGAGGAGACGATGAGGATGCGCTTGTAGCGCCGCATGTTGAGGGAGTTCGCCGCGACGTCCAGCGCGACGAAGAAGCTCAGGCATGAGGCGTTGACGGTGATGGACGGGACGCCGGAGCGGCCCAGCCCCAGCTCCCGCTGCACCAGCGGCCCGCCGTCCGGCACCGCCTGCTCGGGGGAGCCCGAGGCGTTGATGATGAGGTCGATGTCCTCCAGCTTGAGGCCGGCGTCGCGCACCGCCTCCTTCGCGGCCTCCGCGCCCATGAACGACGCCGTCTCGTCCTTGACCCAGCGCCGCTCGCGGATGCCCTGCTTCTCCACGCACCAGCCTGGGGGCAGATCGTATTTCTTCTCCAGATCGCTGCTCAGGACGACGTCCGCGGGCACATACCGGCCCAGACCGGCGATCTTGAACGGCAACGGAAAGCCACCACCCTGATTCATTTCCATGCTCCGGCCAGGAGAGACACTGCCTTGACGCCGTTCGGGAGCTACATTCCCAGCGACGCGATTTTTTCTTCAAGAAATGACGCGGTGTCGGAGAGCAGCTTCGCGGTGATCCGCGCCACTCCCCGGTTCTGCCAGGGCTCCAGGTCGGTCCCCTTCACCCAGGCATTGAAGGCGCCCAGGGCGGGACCGCAGTGGATTTGATAGTCGACGCGCCCCTCGGGGTCGCCCGCCAACGCCAGACGCGTGGAGTAGGCGAAGTACCAGCGGAACACGAGCGCCATCTTGTGCTTGGGATTGGAGCGAGCCTTCTCCAGCTCCTCGGGCGCCCGGGTGCGGAAGTACGCCTGGGTCTCCTCGAACACCTGTTCGAGCGAGCGCTTGAAGTACTTCGTCTCCAGCTGGTTGCGCGTCTTCGCGTCCAGGGTGTCCAGCGATTCGTGCTGGCGGTACAGCTCGTAGAGCTTGTTGGCGCGGGCCGGGAAGAAGAGCCCCCGACGGAGGACCTGGACGCGCGCGCCCAGCTCGAACATGTCGCCGGCCGGAGCGGTCGTGGTGTCCTGGACGCCCGCCTCCTGGAGCAGGGCCTTCATCGCGTCGGAGGCGCCGCTTTCGACGGTGCACTGGTTGATGCTGCCGGTGACGATGTAGTCCGCGCCCATCATGAACGCGGCCGCCGCGGCCTGGGGCGTGCCAATGCCTCCCGCGGCGCCCAGGTGGACGCGCGGGCCTTGCGGCAGGGTGCGCGCCAGGCGGTCGCGCAGGGACATCATCGCGGGCAGGAGCGCGAACGCGACGCCCTGGTCGGTGTGGCCGCCAGAGTCCGCCTCCACGGTGAGGGCGTCCGCCATGGGGACGGCGCGCGCCAGCTGGGCCTCCTCCGGGGTGAGCTTCCGGGCCGCCACCAGCTGCTCCAGGAGCCGCTCGGGCGCCGGGCTCAGGAAGGACTGCGCCACCTCCGGCCGGGACACCTTGCCCACCACGCGGTGCAGCCGGGTGACGGTGCCGTCCGCCTCGCGGCGCAGGCCCCTGGCGCGGTAGCGGACCAGGGCGGGCGTCATCTGCATGAACGCGGAGGCCTCGATGAACCGGATGCCGCGCTGGAGGAAGAGGTCCACCAGTGCGTCCTCCGTCTCCGGGCGGTTGAGATCATGGAGCAGGTTCATCCCGAACGGCGTCTGGGTTCCCAGCGCAGCCTGGAGCTCCTGGATGGCCTTCTCCACGCGCTCCAGGGACAGGCCCGCGCTCCCGAAGAAGCCCATGCACCCCGCGCGCCCCATGGCGATGACGAGCGCCGTGGAGGCGATGCCCCGGTACATCGCCCCGGAGACGCACGCGTAGCGCAGGCCGAAGTCCCGGCGGAACTCCGCGGACCCCAGCCGCTCCGGCGCCAGGGGCTGGACGCGCCGCGTGGAGGCCGGGGCGGGCTCTCCAACAGGCTTGGAGACGGGCGCGGAAGGGGGCTCCGGGGCCCTGGGCGGGGCAGGCTGGAAGGTCAGCGGCGCTGCCTCCGCGCGGATCTTCCGCAGCATGCCGGTGAGGACGTTGCCGGGGCCTACCTCCTCGAAGCTGACGCCCTCCAGGGACAGCAGGCGCCGCATGATCTCCGCCCAGCGGACCGGGCGGGAGATCTGCGCCGCCAGCGTCTCGTGCAGGAGGTGCGGCTCGTAGGGCAGCGCGTGGACGTTGGAGAAGACCGGGAAGCGCGGCGGCGCGAAGCGGAAGCCAGACAGGAAGGCGGAGAACTCCTGCTCCGCATCGATCATATAGCGCGAGTGGAAGGCGGCGCTGACCCGCAGCATCACGAAGTGCCGGGCCCCCTTCGCCAGAAGCGGAGCCTCCGCGCGGGCGACCTCGTCCCTGGGCCCGGAGATGACCAGCTGGCTGGGGGTGTTGAAGTTGGCGATGCCGACCCCGGAGAGGTTCTCCGCGGCGAGCGTCCGCTGGATGTCCTCCTCGCCCAGGCCAATGACCGCGGCCATCCCACCGCCCTTGGCCCGGCCCATGAGCTGGCCGCGCTTCTGGACGAGCCGCAGCCCGGTCTGGAAGTCAAACACGCCCGCGGCGAAGAGGGCGCTGTACTCCCCCAGGCTGTGGCCCGCGGCGTACGCGGGTGACAGGCCCGCCTCCTGACCCTTCAGGTAGGCCAGGGCGCTGACGACGTACAGCGCCGGTTGGGTATAGGAGGTCTCCTCCAGACGTCTGTCCGGGTCTTCAAGACAGAGGCTCCGGATGGAGTACCCCAGAATTTCGTCTGCCTGCTGGACCTGTCTGGGAAATTGATCGAAAAGGGCGGCGCCCATGCCTTTCGATTGGGCGCCTTGTCCAGGGAACATGACGACAGGGGTCATCGCAGCCCCCCGCGTGAGCGCCAGGCAGTGGGATTGTCCAATGACATCCCAGGCAATGAGCTCCACAGCGCAGGCACGCGAGCCTCCCCGACGGCAACCCCACTGACGCCCCAAGCGGCAGTGAAGCCAATCCATACTGATCGTCACTTAACCTGTCAATCAGGTCTAAATAGACCAACAAACTATTTGCGAAATGCGCGCAATATCTTGAATTCCTGAAACTTTCCAGTGACGCCTGTGTTGCCTGCCAGTCCCGCGTTTGTAGCCTCGCAGGCAACAACTCCACGGCCGTATGTCCTTGCATTACCGAAGCGCGCGTCACGCGGTCCGCCGAGCCGCCCCCCGACATTCCTCCGCCCGGTAGGGGTGCTAGCGTCCCGGATGTGTCCCCTGCTCCCACCCCCCTGGCCTCCGCTTTTCTCGCGGCGCCTGGCCGCGCGCCCGCTTCACTTCCGGAGCCCACGCACTTGGAGGAACTGCTCCGCGCGTCGCTCGAGCGCGCCCGGTCGCGCTGGCCCGGGGTGGAGCTGGAGCCGCTCGCCTTCGTGGCGTTCGTCGCTGAGCGATTGACGTCTCCAACGGGGCTGCTGGAGGCGCTCGAAGGGGCCTCGCCTGCCTTCTCGGAGTTGTACCTGGCCTTCGGGTGCCTGCGGCACGACCGCGCCGCGCTCCAGTTCTTCGAGGACGGCTACCTGCGCGATGTCGGCGCGTTCGTGTCCGGCGTGGACCGCTCGCCCGCTTTCGTCGCGGAGGTGCGGCAGGTGCTCCGGGAGAAGCTGTTCACGGCTGCCGCTGGCTGTGAGCCGAAGATTTCGGAGTTCACCGGCGGCGGCGCGCTGGGCGGATGGGTGCGGGTGGCGGCGCTGCGCATCGCGCTCAACCTGAAGCGCTCCGAAGCCCGGGCCGACTCCGCCGCGCAGGACTCCGTCGAGTCCGCGTTCGGCGAGCAGCTGGGGCCAGAGCTCGAACACCTGCGCTCGCGGTACCGCGAGGCCTTCACGGAGGCCGTGCGCACGGCGCTGGGTGAGCTGTCCGACCGGGACCGCACGCTGATGCGCCTGTACCACGTGGAGTCGCTGTCGCTGGACGCCATCGCGGCGCTCTACCGCGTCCACATGTCCACGGTGTCGCGGTGGCTCAGCCGCGCGCGGGAGCAGGTGGCGGAGGCCACGACGCGGCGGCTGTGCGAACGCCTGGGGGTGGGCGCGTCCTCGGTGGACAGCATCGCGGCGCTGGTCGTGAGCCAGGTGGACCTCAGCCTGACGCGGCTGCTCGGTCCGGGGGGCTGAACTTTCGCTGCAAGGGATTTCCCGGCCGGTGTCAGGGCGTCGAAAGGCCCCTTCCGGGCCTCACCGAGGAAAGCCCCATGCGCGTCTCTTCCTGGCTGTCCGTCGTCACCCTCGCCGCCACCGTCTCCGCCTGCGAGCCGTTCCCCGACGATGCCCCCTCCATCCCCACCGAGGTGCAGTGGCCCGGCGAGGCCTTCTTTCCAGAGGGCATCGCGGCCTCGAAGGACGGCACGCTCTACGCGGGCAGCCTGGGCACCGGCGCCATCGCGCGCGCCAAGCCGGGCTCGCTGGGGGCCGAGGTCTTCGTCCCGGGCCGGGCCTCATTCGGCGTCTACGGGCTCGAGGTGGATGAGGCCCACGACACGCTCTGGGCCTGCACCTACGACGACCTGCTGCTGCCCGCGCAGGCCTCGTACCTGAACGGGTATGCGCTCTCCACGGGTGCCCTGAAGGCCAGCCATGCCATGCCCAGCCAGGTCAGCTTCTGCAACGACGTCGCCGTCGATGCCGCGGGCAACGTGTACGTGACGGACTCGTTCGGGAACGCGGTCTTCCGGCTGGCCGTGGGTGGGACGGCGCTCGACACGTGGTCCTCGGATGCCGCGTACGAGCCCTCCGAGCCGGGCCTCATCACGCTCAACGGCATCGCCTACGACGGGGCGAACCGGCTCTACGTCGTGAAGAGCGACACGGGCGCGCTGTTCTCCATCGATATCCAGCCGGATGGCAGCGCGGCGGCGCCCGTGAACATCCCGGTGACGCCGGCGCTGGAGACGCCGGACGGGGTCGAGTGGGTGGATTCGGGCCGGCTGTTCGTCGTGGAGAACACGGTGGGGCGGGCTTCGCTGGTGACGCTGGGTGAAGGCGCTGGCGCGAAGGAGGTGCTCGCCAACGGCTTCGTGGAGCCGACCGCCGCCGCGATCACGAAGGACGGCGCGTGGGTGCTGGAGTCGCAGATGGGGTTCTTCTTCGGCACGCCGGGGACCCCGGCCCTGCCCTTCCGCGCGTACCGGGTCGCCGTCCCCCCTCTTCTGCCCTGAGCGCGAACAATCCTAGAGTCGCGTCCCACCATGTCGGGATGTCCCTCCGAGGAAACGATTCTCGCCTTCGTGGAGGACCGCCTGCCGCATGAGCAGCGCGCCCTCGCGGAGGCGCACCTGTCCCGCTGCGATTCCTGCGGGTCGCTGCTCGCGGCCGTCGCGGCGACGTGGCACGCGGAGGGCCGGTTCGTGGAGGCGGCTCCGCCCCGCTCGTTCGCTCCTGGGGAGCGGGTGGGGCCGTACGTCATCGTCGCCCATGCGGGCAGTGGCGCGATGGGGGACGTGTACCGGGCTCGCGATGGGCGGCTGGGACGGGACGTGGCCTTGAAGGTGCTCCCGCTCCGGTTCGCGCAGGACGCGGAGCGCCTGGCCCGTTTCCGACAGGAGGCCCGCGCGGCGGGCGCGCTGTCCCATCCCCACCTGCTCACGCTGTTCGACGTGGGGACCCACGAGGACGTGCCGTACCTCGTCACCGAGTGGCTGGAGGGGGGCACCCTGCGGGCGCGGCTGATGCGTGGGCCGCTTCCACCAGAGCAGGCGCTGCGGCTGGGCATCCAGTTGTCACAGGGGCTCGCGGCCGCGCACGCGCGTGGCGTCATCCACCGCGACCTCAAGCCCGCGAACATCTTCCTGTGCTCGAACGGCAGCGCGCGGGTCCTCGACTTCGGGCTGGCCCGGCTCACCGAGCGCATCGAGGACGCCTCGCTCACCCAGAGCGGCGCGGTGGTGGGCACCGCCGGGTACATGGCTCCGGAGCAGATCCGCGGCCAGGGCGTGGATGCTCGCGCGGATGTGTTCTCGCTCGGCGCGGTGCTCTACGAGGCCGTGAGCGGCCGTGCTCCCTTTGGCGGTGACAGCCCGGTGGAGCGGATGAGCGCCGCGCTCCGCGATGCGCCTCCCGTGCTGCCGGGAGAGCTGGGGACGGTGATTGCTCGCTGTCTGGCGAAGGATCCAGGCGAACGGTTCCAGTCCGCGCAGGACCTGGCCTTCGCCCTGGAGTCCATCGCGGCTCGTGGTGCGCCCCTGGCCTTGCGGCGCGGAGTGTTCCCACGCCCTGCCCTGTGGGTGGCCGCGGCGGCCGTGCTGCTGTCTGTCGTGGGTGGCTTCCTGGCGTTCGGACACAGGCCGGCGACTGCGGCGGTGCCAACGGCGCAGTCCTCACGCCCGACGTACCGCCCCGTCACGTTCCGCCGGGGCCACGTGCTCAACGCCCGGTTCTCCGCGGACGGACACACGTTGCTCTATGGCGCGGCGTGGGAGGGAGGACCCGCGGAGCTCTACAGCGCGCGCACGGAGCGTCCGCTGTCACAACCGCTGGGGCAGCACGCGGATGTGCTCGCCGCGTCCTCGAAGGGGGAGCTGGCGGTGCTGCTCGATCCCCGGTTCTTCGACGCCGAGCATGGCAGCGGGACGCTCGGCTTGATGCCGCTCGCGGGCGGCGCGCCCCGGGCCGTGCTCGATGGCGTGCTGGAGGCGGACTGGGGACGTGCGGATGGACCGCTCGCGGTGGTGCGCCGCGTGGGCGAGAACTTCCGGCTGGAGCAGCCCCCCGGCACGGTGCGCTTCGAATCCCAGGGATGGATCAGCCACGCACGCGTCTCCCCCGACGGAGCGCGGATCGCCTTTCTGTTCCATGCGCATCCCAAGGACGACCGGGGCGGGGTCTGGGTGCTGGAGAAGGACGGTCCGCCCCGCGAGCTTTCGTCGGACTGGGCGAGCATCCGGGGCCTGGCGTGGTCTCCCGATGGAAGCGAGGTGTGGTTCACCGCCTCGCGTACAGGCGCGGACTCCGAGCTGTTCGCGGTCGACCTGCGCGGCACGACGCGGCCGGTGGATCGGATCGCCGGGCGGATGGTGCTGCATGACATCTCCCAGGACGGCTCCGTCCTGGTGGATCACCCGGTGATCCGCACGGGGCTGGCGTTCGGGCACGCGGGCACGGAGCGGGACCTGACGTGGTCGGACTCGTCGTTCATGACGGACATGTCCCGCGATGGCCGGACCTTCCTCTTCACCGAGGGCGCGGAGGTGGAGGGCCCCACCTACGGCGCCTATCTGCGCACCTCCGATGGCGCACCACCGATCCGCCTGGGCGACGGCATCCCCATGGCGCTGTCTCCGGACGGCAAGCAGGTGCTGCTGGTGCGCTACGGCGAACAGATGGAGTTCCTGCTGCTGCCCACGGGCGCGGGCGAGCCTCGGTCGCTGTCGCTCGCTCCTGTCACCACGGTGCTCACGGCGCGCTGGTTCCCGGATGGGAAGCGGTTGCTCCTTCGCGCGCACGAAGAGGGACGTCCTGCCCGGCTCTGGGTCTTCGAACCCGGCTCCGGAGCCCCCAGGCCCATCACGGAGGAAGGCACGGGCTTCCACACGGTCATCTCACCCGATGGCCTCCGCCTCGCGACCGTGGACGCGGAGGGAAGCC
The DNA here is from genome assembly GCF_003986945.1 of Corallococcus sp. AB018. Lineage (NCBI taxonomy): Bacteria > Pseudomonadati > Myxococcota > Myxococcia > Myxococcales > Myxococcaceae > Corallococcus > Corallococcus sp. AB018. Next base: position 67,954 of record NZ_RAWR01000001.1, read on the forward strand.
TCCGCCTGTTCTCCCAGACGGGTGAGGCGCAAGGCACCGTCCCCGGCCGGTTCACGGATCAATGGGTGGCGGGCTGGGACGCGAGCGGAACGGCGCTCTACCTGCGAAGCGTCTCGCTCCCGGTGCGCGTCTCCAGGGTCGACGTGAAGACCGGCGCGAGCACACCGCACCTGACCCTTCCAGCGGGGGGCGTCATGCCAGGCTTCATCTCCGTGATGACGATGGCGATCTCCGAGGACGGAAAGTTCTACACATACAGCTACAACGAGGCGCTTTCCCGGCTGTATCTGGTGGAGGGATTGGTGGGAGCCCGGTCTTCCCCGCAATAACGGTGCTAGACTTCCATTGCGGTCCAAACCCAACCGGAGGTCGTGATGAAGCTCAAGATGGCGCTGGCGGCGATGGCGGCATGTCTGGGATTCGCGGCGGGATTCACCAACACCCAGGCCGAGGCGGCAGGTCCCTGTCCGTACTGTATCGACATGCGCGCCCGGTGCATGCGCAACGCGACGACTCCGGCGCAGGAAGAGGCCTGCTACGTCCAGTTCGACAAGTGCCGCATTGACTGGTGCGAGCCGCGCTGAACGCATCCGAGAACCGCGCCGCTCCGGACCGTGCCGAGCCGGGCCGCGCGGTTCCCGTCACTTCACTTCACATCAGGCGTTCTTCAGGTTCTCGTTCACGAAGTCCCAGTTCACGAGGCTGTTGAGGAAGGTCTCGATGAACTTGGGGCGCAGGTTGCGGAAGTCGATGTAGTAGGCGTGCTCCCAGACGTCGATGGTGAGCAGCGCCTTCTTGCCGTGCTTCAGCGGCAGGTCCGCGTTGGACGTCTTCATGATGGACAGCTTGTTGCCGTCCTTCACCAGCCAGGCCCAGCCGGAGCCGAACTGCGTGATGGCGGCTTCGGTGAACTGCTTCTTGAACTCGTCGTAGGAGCCGAAGTCGCGGTCGATGGCGGCCGCGATGTCACCCGTCGGCTTGCCGCCGCCGGCCGGCTTCATGCAGTTCCAGAAGAAGGTGTGGTTCCACACCTGGGCCGCGTTGTTGAACACGGGGCCGTCGCTGCTGAGGATGACGTCCTCCAGCGACTTGCTGGCCTCGGGCTTGCCCGCGGTCAGCTCGTTGAGCTTGTTGACGTACGCGGCGTGGTGCTTGTCGTGGTGGAACTCCAGCGTCTCCTGGCTCATGTGAGGGGCCAGCGCGTCCTTCTTGTACGGGAGCTCGGGCAGCGTGAAGGGCATCGGGTGCGTCCTTTCCGGGTTCAGTGAGGTTTCAGCTACTCGTTCGCTACTTCGGGGCGGGCCCTGGCTCCGGGTGCGCCGTCAGCGCGCGATACCCCCGGTTCCAGTAGAGCAACGGTTCTTCGTCCACTCCCCGCTGGATGCGCTCCACACGGCCCACCAGCAACAGGTGATCGCCGTAACGGTGCACATCCAACAGAGCGCACGCCAGACCCACCAGGCTGTCCTGCACGAAGGCACCTTCGTCGAACATCCGGCCTTCGGCCTCCCCCTTCGCGCAGCGGACCGACACGTCGCGTTGGATGGTGGACAGCACGCTCACACTGAAGCGGCGGGCGGCCTCCACGCGCTTGAGCGTGCGGGAGGACTGCTGCAGCGCCAGGGCAATCAGCGGAGGCGTCAGGGAGAGGGAGCTGAAGGAGCTGACCGTCGTCGCCGCGATCCCGTCCGCGTCACGGACGGAGACCACCGCCACCCCGCTCGCCCACCGGGACATCGCGTCCCGGAAGTCCAGGGCCGACACCCCTTCAGTACCACTCTGAGTCATGTGCCGGTCTCTACCACCCGCCCCGCCACCCGGTCAGCACTTCCTCCAATCCATTGGCGGAATACCAACGCAGTGGAACCTGCCCTCCGGGCCCGTCCATGGCCGGATCCACCCGCCCTCCGTATGCTGGCCGGCTGGAGGCGCCCATGGATCCGTTGTGGGGGGAGACGCTGAGGCGTCTGGATGCGCTGCTCGTCCAGGTGTGTGACCTGGAGGAGGCCCGCGCTTCGAAGCTCCGGGGGGAACAGGAGAATGGCTGGGATGCCGTGCGCACCACCGTGCGCCCTTCCACCGCCGAGCTCGCCTTCAGCTCGGCGCTCGCGGAGACGCCGCTCCTGGGGACTTCGCCTCCCCTTCCCTTCGCGCGGCTGCGGGCTTCACTTCGCGTCGACACCGTGGAGGAGGAGGCGCTGTTGCTCCTGCTCGCGACGTGGCTGGAGCCCCGGTACTCGCGCCTGTTCGCCGTGCTCCAGGACGAGACCGCGCAGGGATGGAACGTGGAGCGATTGCTGCTCACCGTCCTGGGACGTACGCCTGCTCGCGCGCAGCGCTTGCTGGCGTCCCTGACCGACAGCGGACTCCTGGTGGGCGGTGGATTGTTGCAGACGGGCGCTGGCGCTTTTCCTCCCATGCTCCGGCCCGTGGACCTGGCTCCGGAGGTCCGCGAGGCCCTGCTGGAACTGCCCCGTCCCTCCGTGCTGGGCGAGCTCTCGCTGGAATGGCATGGACCGGAGGTGCCGCCTTCTTCGTCACTCGGGACGTTCGCTGTCGTGCATGGCGAGGGGGAGCGACTGGGCGTGGCGATGAGCCTCGCTGACGAAGCCGGTGTGCCGCTGGTTGTCGCTCGGTGGGCTGGGGCTCCGGAGCCGGTTTCCATGGCCCGGGCCCTGTGGCGTCTGGCGTCGGTGCGCGGCGCGATGCTGGCCGTGGACATGTCCGGTGGGGAGCGGGGGCTGGCACTCTCCGTCACGGAGACGCTGTCTGGATTGTGCCAACGGTTTGGCGGGCGGGCCCTGGTACTCGCGGACTCCGCGCAACCCTTCGCCGTGCCGCACCATGAGGCTCCCGCTCCAGGCTTCGTCCAGCGGCGGACCCTGTGGATGGAGGAGGCACGGGTTCGGGGACTGTCATTGACGGAGGCGGATGCGGGACGGCTGGCGTCTGGCTTTCGGGGCGGGGTTCAGGAAATCCGCCGCGTGTTCGACTCGGCTCCCGGCGGTGACGTGGATGCGCTTCGTGCCGCGGCCTCGCGGCTGGTCCAGGTGCCCTTGCGCCATGGCTACCGGCTGGAGACATCGCGAACGTTCGAGGACCTCGTGGTGCGTGACACCACTCGCGCGGCGTTGGAGCGCCTGTTGTTCTACGTGGCGCAGCGCGATCGCGTCGCCGAAGAGCGTGGCCTGTCACGTCGCTTCCGGATGCACACGGGCCCGGTGGCGCTTTTCTCCGGACGCTCCGGCACGGGAAAGACCCTGGCGGCGGAGGTCATTGCCCATGCGGTGGGCCGGCCGCTGTATGTCATCGACCTGTCCCGGCTCGTCAGCAAGTACGTGGGTGAGACGGAGAAGAACATCGACGAAGTGCTGTCCCACGGCGAGCGCTCCGGCGCCGTGCTGTTCTTCGACGAGGCGGACTCGCTGTTCTCCGCGCGCACGGAGGTCAGCAACGCCAATGACCGCTTCGCCAACCTGGAGGTCGGCTTCCTCCTCCAGCGCATCGAACGTCACGACGGGCTGATCATCCTCGCCACCAATCTTCAGACGGCCATCGATGAAGCCTTCTTGCGCCGCTTCCACGCGCGCATCGAGTTCCCCTTCCCCGAGGTCGACGAGCGACGCCGCATCTGGGAGCTGATGCTTCCGGAGGGCGTGCCTCGCGCGGGGGCTCTCGACCTGACGGGCCTGGCGCAGCGGCACCGGCTGGCGGGCGGTGACATCCGCAACGCCGCGCTCAAGGCCATCTTCCTCGCCGAACAGGCGGGTGCTCCGCTGTCTCAGGAGCACCTGGAGCGCGCGGTCGCACTGGAGCTGTATGAACTGGGCCGGCTCTCGCGGCGTCCGGAGGCGGAGGCTCCTTCGGACGCGGGCACACGCCTTCGTCGCGTGGCGGAAGTGTTCCAGGAGGCACTGGACTCGCAGCTCAGACAACACTTCCTCAAGGAGGTCCACATCCTCCACGGCTCTCCCACCCGGGAGGCGCTCGCGGGGAAGCGGCCCGCCGTGTCGCTCGCGCTCTACCGGCTGGCTGTCACCCAGAACGGTGCGCTGCGGCTGGGGCTCATCGTCTCCGCGTGGTCCCACCGCGCGGAGGAGGAACATGAGCTGCTTGGCGTGTTGCATGGGTTGCTCTCACGTGGACTCCCGCACGAGCTGGATGGCCGCAAGCTCACACCTCGCGTCCAGGAGAGTTATGACTTTGACCTGCTCCATCGCTTCTGGAGCAGTCATGGACATCCCATCCGGGCCTCGCTGGTCCTCGATGTGGAGATGACCTAGCGTCCCTCGCGCTGATGGTGCGGGGGGGACCGTGCGCATCCGTGACCAGGGCCCGAAGGCCTCCGCCAAGGCCATGCTCCGGAAGAACTCCGGGCGCACTCCCTCGTCCTCCGCGGCCCTTCCTCGTGCTCCGGGTGTCGTTCCCCGGGGCCCTTCCTCGTCCAATCCCGCGCGTGAGCTGGCGGCGCGGCTCGCGTCGCTGAAGGGCGCGGCCCCTGCTCTCCACGGGCCTGTGCTCCGTGATGCCGCTCGCGACATGGAGCGCCGGTGGAGCGACCCAGCGTGGCGGATGCTGGGCGGTCCGCGCTCGCATCTTTTCGAGCCTTGCCCGGTCCACCCGCCGGAGGTCGCGCTGCTCTCCACTCCCGGCGCCGTCGAGGCGGAGCTGGGCATCCATGGGCTCGCGCCACAGCCGAACACCGGGCTCGCGCAGGCGGCTGGCGCGTCCCAGCCCGCGACCCTCGCGCAGCAGGAGGAGGATGCTCGACGGCGTGATGCGGCGCGCATGGCCGTCCTGCCTCTGGGCTCCGCTGAGCAGCTCGGAGACACCGCCGCGCGGCTCGCCGAGGCCCGTGATTCAGACCTCGAACCCTCCACGGTCACTGAGGAGTCGGAGGCGGCGGGACTCGGGGGCAGCACTTCTCCAGCGCCTGATGCCATTGCAGCAACCACCGTCGAAGCGCCCAGCGCGGGCGGCGACGTGGCAACGCCTGAGCAAGCTCCCGCGCCGGCATCCATCCCCACGGGGACCGCTCCGGGCGGCATGGACGACGCCGCGCGCATCGACACGCTGGTGTCCGCGCTGTCGAGCCAGAGCGATGTCCACATCGTCGTGCGTCAGGCCTCCCCTGGCGCAGGGCCCCAGGAGCCTCCTCCCATCCAGACGGATGCCGCGGTCGACACAGGCCCCAGGGTGCCCGTGCCTCCGGCCGCGATGGAGTGGCAGAAGGAGCTGGCCGCGGCCCATGCGCAGGGCGTCCAAGGCATCAAGCACGGTCTCGAAACCGCTCCGGATCCGACGGGTGCCGTCGCGGCGGTGGAGCCCCCCGCCAGCCTTCCCGCGCCGCCTCCTGCTCGGGCAGCACCTGTCACGGCGGGGCCCATCCCCGCGGCGCCAGCGGTGAGCGCGGACGCGGATCCGGTCGCCGCATGGAAGGGCCGCATCGCCAGCAGCACGGCGCAGGTGCCAGAGCCACAGCTTCCTCCGGCGCCCCGCTACACGTTCAAGATCACCCAGGCCGCCGTGGACCCCAACGCGGTCCGCGCCGCGCGCCTCAAGCAACTGGAGGACGAAGGCAAGAAGGCCATCACCCCGGCGAAGCAGCCGAAGGACCTTCCAGCCATCCCGGATGATCCCACCGGCAAGGCCTCTTCGCTGGTGGATGCGAAGTGCGACCGGAAGCTGGACGTCAAGGACGCCAAACTCCCCGACCTGCGGAAGAGCCCGCTGGGCCACGTGCCGGAGATTGGCGCGCAGCTCGTGCGCGACGACGGCGGGCACATGCTCATCAAGGGCCCGCTCGGCGACCTCGTCTACAAGCCCGGCGGCCCCAAGCCCACCGACCCGGAGCAGCTCAAGGACTGGACGCGCCTCCAGAAGAAGATCACCGCCGAGGCCGACAAGCAGAAGAAGGCGAAGGTCCAGCCCAAGGAACCCGCGAAGGGCATCACCGTCCTCGAACAGGCCGCCCCCGCGCCCATCAACGTCCCCGACTTCGCTCGCGTGGACATTGGCGACGTGCTGGCTCGGCTGCTCGCCGCTCCGGACAAGTACGCGGACGCCTCCGTCCAGAAGGCCCGCGAGGCCTATGTCCCGGGCGGCCTGGATGCGTCCTGGGGCATCGCTCTCATCGCCGCCGAACGCCCCATCTTCGCCGCAGAGCTCCAGCGCGTCGCGGACGCCGCTCAGATCAAGAAGGAGGACCTGGACGCGAAGGTGGAAGCCCGCCGCAAGCAACTGGTGGACTCGCACGTCGCAACCACCGGCACGCTCAGCAAGGCGCACGAGGACGCGAAGAAGAGCCTGGAGGAGGGCGGCAAGTCGTTCGCTGATTCCCTGTCGCGCATGCGCGCGTCGCTCGATGCGCAGTCCGAGGCCAAGGCCGCCGCCATCAAGGGCGGCGTCGACCTGACCGAGGCCCGGCGCAAGCGCGATGCACTCATCGCAGCCGTGGACACCAAGGTGAGCAACTGGGTCGTCCGGTACGACCAGAACGGCAAGCGCTTCAAGGAAGCCTTCGTGAAGGCCGCGAGCGACCAGATGCACGCCTACGAGCTCGCCGCGCTCCAGGACGAGTGGGAGCTCAAGAAGGACGCCGGCGATGATCCGGTGAAGCTCAAGGCCGCCACGGAGGCGTACCGCCCCACCAAGAAGTGGATGGACGACCGCCGCAAGGAGATTGGCGCTGTCGTCGCGAAGGCGAAGCGCGACATCGACCAGAGCGTGGAGCGCTATCAGCAGGAGCTGCGCGACGCGGGCAAGGAGGCCCGGGAGGTCATCCGCGATTGGCACGCGAAGCAGATCGGCTACGAGCGCGGCTTCTGGGACCGGCTGCTCGGGTGGATCATCGACTGGCTGGCGGCCGCCCACGACGAGAGCCGCGCTTGGGAGACCGCTCGCGCGGCGGAGAACAAGACGTCGCTGGATCAGAACATGCTGTTCCTCGCGGAGGTGCGCCTGCGCCAGGGCGAGGAGCTGGACGAGGAGACCATCAAGGGGAACAACGCCCTCAGCGAGGAGCAGAAGGCCATCCTGCTCTCCTACTACGGCAAGGGTGGCAAGGACGCGGTGCAGGCGCTCGCGGAGGGACTGGCCGTGCGCATCATCGGCCAGCGCCGCAAGCCGCTCATGGAGGCCCTGGAGAAGGAGCTGCTCGCGTCCACCGACCTGGAGCGGCTCAAGGTCGTCGTCGACCAGCAGGAGCCCCTCTTCAGCAACCGCGCTCGCAACATCTCCCTCAAGGTCTGGGAGGGCGTGGACCAGTGGGGCACGGACGAGAAGAAGATCTTCGACGCGCTCGCCAACCTCAACCCGCTCCAGGGTCACTACATCGAGGTCCTCTACCAGCAGGAGCACAACGAGAACCTGCGCGAGCGGCTCAAGAGCGAGCTGGACGACTTCTTCAGCACCACCACGCACGACTGGGACAAGGCGGAGGCGCTGCTCTCCGGCAACGCCTCCAAGGCCGCCGCCGTCGAGCTGAACGACGCCATGGAGGGCACCTTCCTCGGGACCGGCTGGGGCACGGACGAGGACGCCATCTTCAACCTGCTTCGCGGCAAGACGCCGGAGCAGATCGAAGCCATCAAGAAGGCCTACCAGCTGAAGTACGGCAAGGACCTCGTCGCCCAGATGGACGACGAGCTGCGCAGCGGCGCGCGCACGACGCACGACGCGGACGAGATGCACGCCCTGGTGGAGGGCCGCACCGAGGACGCGCGCGCCATCGAGATGGACCGCGCCATGCGCGGCGGGTGGTTCTTCGGCCTGGGCACCGACCGCAAGGCCATGGAGGGCGTCTACGACCGCATCCGCAAGGAGACGGAGGCCGACGCCCAGCAGTACGGCTGGGACACCCAGACGTTCCGCGCGGAGCTGCTCAAGCGCAACCAGGCCATCGACGCGTCGTATGAGCAGCAATACGGCACGGATTGGACCCAGCGCACCGCGGGCGAGAGCGCGCTCAGCGCCGCGTTCCACGACGAGATGAAGGGCGAGGACCTCAAGCTCATCGAGGGCCTGCGCGACGACAAGGGACTCCAGGTGGATGCCGCGCGCATCCGCATCGAGCACACCAGCGTCTTCTACGCGGACGACAAGGTCATCCGCGACGCCATGTCCGCGCAGGGCAAGCGGCAGATCGCCGACGCGCGCCGCGACGGCTACCTGGACATCCAGGAGCGGATGGACATCGAGCGCGGCCTGGACGAGGCGAAGGTCAAGCCCGCCAGCGAAGGCCCGCTCACCGAGGAGGACCGCCGCAAGGGCCGCATCAGCGAGCTCGAGTTCCTGGAGAAGTGGAGCCCGGAGAAGGTCCAGGCCCGCATCGCGAAGGAACACAAGGAGGTGGACGTCAAGGCGAAGGCCCAGGCCCAGGCCGACGCCATGGCGAACATGAAGGCGCTGGCGGCCGAGTACGACAGCGCCTACGTGGAGGGCACGCACCTTCAGGCGAGCTTCGAGCAGGCCGTCCTGATGGACACGTCCGGCGCGGACCGGGACGCCGTCGCGGCGATGCTGAAGAAGGGCTACCTCACCGACGCGGAAGTCGTTCAGTACGCCGTGCAGGGCGTGGGCACGGACGAGGACGCGCTCAAGGAGGTCTTCGCCGGGAAGACGAAGGCGGAGATCCAGGCCATGGCCGAGGAGTGGGCCAAGGACCACCCCGCCGACCCTGGCGACACGCACACGCCCTTCGAGCGCTTCCGCGCGCGCATCGACGAGGAGCTGAGCGGACGCGAGGCCTTCGACATCCTCGACATGGTGGACTACGGCGAGCCCGTCACGCCCCGTGAGAAGGCGGACCGCGCCTGGCGCCGGGTGCACTTCGAGGCGAGCTCCACCAACAGCCTGGCGTCCTCGGAGTACCAGCTGGTGCTGGACCAGGCGTCCGCGCTCGACGCGGAGGTGAGCGCGCTGGAGCTGCACGAGCGGATGCGCCCCAAGCCCGGGGACAAGAACTACACCGCCGACGGGCTGCGCAAGTGGCAGGACGACTGGGAGAAGAAGTCCGAGCGCGTGCAGCGCCAGGGTGATTACGCCGACGAGTCGGTGCAGATGCACCGCGAGCAGGTGGACTTCATCACCGACCGGCTGGTGATGGTCCTCACCGCGGTGGTGATGGCGGTGGTGGTCATCATCGGCGTCATCGTCAGCATCTTCTTCCCGCCCGCGGGCGCGGGGTTCTGGGCCGCGTTCGGCGCGTTCATGGCCAGCACGCCGGTGCTGGTGGGCACTGCGGTGGCGACTGCCGCCGTGACGATGCTGACCAAGGCCGCCATGAAGGGCAGCGCCTACGGCTGGGAGGAGGCCGCCACCGACGCGGGCATGGGCGCGGTGGACGCCCTCACCGCCGCGGCCACCGCCGGCATGGGCACGAAGCTGCTCAAGCTGGGGTTCCTGGCGCGCATGGCGGAGGAAGGCGGCGTGCTGGCGCGGATGACGGCGCACGGCCTGGCCCAGGGCGCGGAAGGCCTGGCGCAGTCCGTGCCCTCCGCGTTCCTGGGCAACGTCCTCAACGACGCGAACTACAAGGGCGGCAACGCGCTCTTCAACGTGCTGGCCGGCACCGCCCTGCAGGCGGCGCCGGGCGCGGTGATGGCCGGAGGGCTGGGCGCGCTGGGCGGCATCTCCAAGCCCCACGTGCCACCGCGCACCCAGGACCTGCTCAACTTCCGGGGCACGCCCAAGGAGCGGCTGACCCTCTTCAAGAAGTGGAAGGCGGAGAACCCCGCCGGGAACATGAAGGAGTTCCTGCGCGAGTTCGACGAGGGCCTGCTCAAGCAGATGTCGGGCGACTTCGACCGGCAGCAGCTCCAGCGCGCCATGCGCAAGGAGCTGCTGGAGCACATCCCGCCCGCGCAGCGAAAGGCGTTCGCGAACACGCCCATCGAGCTGATCTCCGAGGCGGACTTCGAAGCCCTCACCGGCAGCAAGTCCGCGCAGGCCGTCACGATGTTCCGGCGCGGCAAGCCCACCATCATCGTCAAGGCGGGCGCGGACCTGTCCGACCTGGGCGAGGAGGGCCTGCACCTGCTCCAGCGCCACGACAAGGCGACGCGCGACCTGATCAAGGCCCTGGACGAACGGGCGCTGCGGAACTGGGACAAGCTGCCCATCGAGAAGCAGTTCGAGCTCTATCGCAAGAAGCTGCTCCTGGAGATCGACGCGCAGGAGTCGCTGCTCACGTCGCTGGAGGGCAAGCGCGGCGTGTCCATGGAGCCGGAGGAGGCGACCCGCCGCATCCGGCAGGGCAAGAAGACGCTGGAGAACCTGCGCCAGCGGATGAAGGAGGTGGATGCCTTCACGCCCCTGGACATGGCGGAGTTCGGCCAGGGCGTGCGCTCGAAGCCGCAGTACCTGAATGAGCCTCCACGGCTGTTCAGCAAGAAGAAACCGCCCGTGCCTCCGCCGGAGGCGGAGGGGGCCAGGCAGCTGGAGATGGAATTCACCCCGGCGAAGCCACCGGAGGTGGTCGTTCCGGAAACGAAGCCGCCGGCGGTCACGACGCGCGGAGGTGGGAAGAAGAAGGCGCTGGTGCTCACCGTGACGGACACGGAGCCGGTCATCCGGCAGTCAGGCCGGCCCAACGACGTGTGGCCCAACACCGTGCTCCACGCCGACCACCCGGAGGTGGGGCCGTTCTCGAAGGGGGGGCCGGAGCTGGATGATCCGTTCATCAAGAGCGCGCCGCGCCAGGTGTTCACCGACGCGCAGCGGGCGCGCACCACGCTGGTGCTGGATCCGTCGGACACGGTGGCGCAGATCGGCCCCGCGTGGCAGGAGGTCAAGTACCGCCCCAAGGAGCTCCGCTACTACAAGCTGGTGGAGGTGACGCGCGCCAGCGGTGAGACGGAATACATCGAGCTCATCCTGTCCAAGCGCTCCGGCAACCGCTGGGAGCCGCGCGGCTTCATCACCACCGAGGCGGGCGAGGTGGTGGAGAAGCAGAAATCCCTGGCGTTCACGGAGGCGCTGCTCGGCGAACGGCTGGGGCCGACGGAGCGATTCCGGCGGCTGGACTTCAAGCCCAGGGGCGCGGAGCAAGGCAGCGGCATCGATGAAATCATCGTCGAGTTCGACCACGCCGCGGATCCGACGAGCGCGAAGCTCCACCTGGTCGAGGTGAAGGGCGGCAAGCACGCCCCCAGGCTCAAGGACTTCACTGCGGTGGGAGAGAACCTCCGCAAGAACCTGGACGACCTGCAAGCGCAGCTGTCGGACCTGGCCTGGGCCCGGGCGAGAGGCCTGGGGCCGGCGCACCTGGAGGCGCTGACCAAGGCCATCGACGAGTGGCGGATCTCCATCGAGCTGCGCGTGGGGCCCATCACCCCCATGCCTCCGCCGGGCTGGGAGCTCGTCGACCGCGTCGAACGCATCGCGGACGCGTGGCGCAAGATGTCGCTGGTCCGGGAGGTCATGCCCCACGGTTCGGCCCCCCGCGCGGAGCTCGATGCCCTGATGGTTGCCTTCAGGGACGAGCTGAAGAAGGGCCGCGTCGGGGCCACGCTGAAGGTGCTGAAGAAGGTGGAGTCAGCGCTCAAGGGCACGAAGCGCAAGCCAGGCCTGCTGGCCCAGTACAACATCGATCCAAAGCAGCTGAAGGGGCTCATCCACAGCCTGGACCCGAACGTGAAGCCGGGGGAGATCGCCCGGATCATCGAACCGTTCGAGACCGCGAAGCGCATTCGCACGATAGGTCCCACCGGCAACGTGCTGGGCTGGGGGGACTTCGACATCACCGTCTCTCGCAGCTGGAGCAGCCGCCGGTTCAAGCGCTTCGAGCTGGCGCAGATGCGGGACCTGCAAGCGGGGCTGGAGGACATCCCGGAGCTGGACCCCTCGACGTTCGGCACGCTGTCGCTCCGGGACCGGCAGCAGGCCCTCAAGAAGTCGGTGGGCGCGGCCATGGACGCAATGGGCATCCCCCGGTCGCGCCGTCCACAAGTCCAGTTCCAGAACCTGCCGGCTGGGGACTACGGATGGATGGAATGGGACTTCAACGTCACGCACCAGGGCCGGCTCGCGCCCGTGAGCCGGCGTGGCGTCATCGTCATCAACGAGAACCTGGACGTGGGCGACGCGGTGGGCACCGCCGTCCATGAGTCGCGTCACTACTATCAGGCGTATCAGGCCTACCAGTACTCGATAGGCCGACAGTCGCATCCGTTCTCACGCCGGTGGTGGCGCAACCTGCCTGGCTCCGGCGGCCACTACTACGGGCCGGGAGACCCCCGGTACTTCCGGCAGCCCATTGAAACGGACGCGGAGAGCTTCGGCCGCCGCGTCATCGATCTCTTGCCGCCCCGCTGGCCTCCTCCATGATGAGGTTCCGACATGCGCGTCGCTCCTTCCACCTCCGTCACCTGCTTCGTGTGCGGCTCCACGTTCACCGTCCACAACCGGGTGGACCTGACCGGAGGCCGGCGGACCGTCCTCCAGGAACCGTCGGCCTGTCCCTTCTGTGATGCGCCCCTGCGGAGCATCCCCAAGCTGGACGTGGGCGTGGCCAAGAGCCTGTTGCTCACCGAGGCCGGCGCGCCGGAGGAGAAGAAGACATACGGAACGGTGGAGCGGTTCCTGGAGCGCTTCACCCGCACGGAGGCGGAGGTGGACACGCTGCTGACGTTGGCGCGCGAACTGGACCTGGAGGCCTGGGAGTCGGGCAACCTGGCGCGGCTCCAGCGGAGCAAGGATGCGGGGCTGAAGACGGAGACGAAGTTCGTCTCGAAGCTGCGCGAGGAGGCGGAGGACGGTGGCCTCTTCGAGCGATTGCAGCGCGCCGCGACGACCGTCAAAGATGCGCACCGCGCCCTGTGGAAGCACCACATGGCCCTCTTCCAGCAACGGCAGCAGCCGTGAACGAGGCGGAGTGACATGGCTGGAATCCCCGTGAACGTTCCAGGCACCTGGGCCGGGCTCTTCTCCGCCGAGTGGGGAGAGGACACCCACGCGCGCGAGCTCATGAAGCGCTTCTCGCCCATCGCGCTGACGAAGGCGAACACGCCCGTTCAATACCTGCGGACGCTGGCGGATGTGCTCGCGTCGCTCATCGTGTTGACGGGAGCCGAGGAGGCCCGCACGGCGGCCGCGCCCCTGGTGCCGCTGTGTGCGGCTGGAGTCGAGCAGGCCGGGGGGTTCTTCGATTCGGTGGATCCGCCGCGAGTCGCCCTCCAGGTGCTGTCCTTCGTGAACGCGGCGGAAGCGTGCGGGGCCGCGCAGGGAATGGTGACGGCTTCGCCCGCGAAGGCGTGGCTGGAGGCCCTCGCGAAGAAGGTGAAGAAGCTGGATGACGTGTTGCTCTATCGCTGCGGGCTGGTGGCGCTCTGTCTGGGGGAGCCGGACCTGGCGGCGAAGCTGGTGGGGGGTGGGAAGCTTCCGGCGACGCTCACGCCCGGGGAGCAGTTCGGCTTCAACGTCCAGGGCTTCGTGCGCTACCTGGCGACGGCGATGAAGGTCGGGGCACCGTCTGAAGCGGTGCGGCCCGCGTGGGAGTCCTTCGTGGAGGGCTTTCCGAAGATCAAGGCCGCGGAGCAGGTCTCGTGGAGTGACCTGCTTTGGGCGGCTCGCGCGTACTTCGTGGGCGTGGAGGGGCGGCCGGTGGCGCGGGTGGGCGAGTCGCTGCATGCACTCGTGAAACCGACCTGATGCGCTCCCCTGCTCTCGTTGCCCGACCTGAGGTTTCTTTCGAGGCGATGGACCGGGTGCTGTCCGCGCTGGGCTGGCTCCTCCAGTCCGAAAGCCAGACGCCTCCGCTCATCCCAGGCGAGCCGGAGTTCGCGGTGTACGTGAAGCGCGGGACGGACTCGGCGATCCATTACACGTTCAACCCGGTGCTCCGGCTTCGGGTGCTGGAGTTCTCCGGACCTGACGCCGTGGGGGAATGGGTGGCCGTGCGCAAGGCGGTGCCGGTGATGGAGGCCCCGGCGCTCGCGGCGCTGCTGGCTTCGTCGGAGACGCGGGAAGTGTTGCTGGGGTTACTGGCCACGGAGACGCTGCGCGAGCGCTCGTCGATGGAGCGCGTGGCGGCGCTGCGCTTCCATCCGGAGTTCAGCGTGTCTCGGACCGCGGAGCGCGTGCTGGCGTCGCTGGTGCCGGATGGGACGGAGGAAGCGTTCGCGCGGTTGAAGGCGGAGAAGGAGGCGCACCCGGACCGCTCCGTGCTGTTCGCGCACCTGCCAGGGGAGGAGCAGCGGCGGCAGGTATTGCGCTGGCTCATCCATGATCAGGCGGCGTCCAATCCGGACGTCGACGCGGTGCTGCGCTCCGCGCTGGTGGACGCGGACGCGGAGGTTCGGGTGACGGCGGTGATGGCGGCGGCCCGGCTCCAGGCGAGGGAGGTGCTGCCGGCGCTGCGCGAGGCTCGGATGCCTACGTCGACGCGGGAGGGCGCGGACCCGAGGGACCGGCAGTTCTATTCGAACCTGCGGGACCTGGTGGTCCATGTGCTCGCGGGCCGACCGCTGCCTCCAGAGGGCTCACCGAAGCGCGAGCGGATGGCTCCGCTGCTGCGCGCGCTGTCGGGCCCCGCGGATGTTCGGGACGACCCCACGCTGCTGTTGCATGCGCTCACGACGCCGGTGGATCTGGGGCCGCGCCCGGTGGGACTGCCCGAAGCAGTGGTGGAACGGGACGGCACGTACAGGCTACGCCGGTCCGGGTTGGAGGCGCGCTGGGTGCCTCCGGTGGAGCATTGGCTGGGGACAGGGCCGACGCTGCGGCGGGTGATTTCTCCGGGGTTCTTCGTTGCTCGGGTACCCGTGAGCCGGGCCGCGGCGGCCTGGGCGATGGCGGCTTCACAGGGGCCGATGGGGACCGCGGGGCCGGACGCGGAGGAACCACTGCCGTGCACTCTCGTGGAGGCAGAGGAGCTGTGCTCGGCGCTGTCACGCATTGAAGGCGTGGCGCTGCGGCTGCCCTCCAGCGAGGAATGGGAGATGGCGGCCCGTGGGCCAGATGGGCGGCTGTTCCCCTGGGGTAATTCGATGCGGGACGACGGGTCTATTCGGGCTTCGCCCTGGGGCGTGGAGAAGCTCGTGGCTTCGCTTCCGCAGTGGGCGCGGGCGGGACTGCTGTGCGGGGGACGGGAACAGCCGCTGTGCGCTTCGCGCCGCGAGGTGTCGGCGGGGGTGGGCGCCGTGCGGTGGGTGCTGGCCTCCTGAAGCTGACTGGCAGTGCGAGGACGCCGGGACTGCCGCGCACGAAGCTGGGCCCCCTGGGATGGCGAGAAGTTTCAGGCTGGCCGCCACCTCCGGGAGCAAAGCGCCTCAAACCTGTCCGACTGTCGGACAGGTTTCCCGAGGCCGCAGGCCCGGGGCCCGTTCCCCGTGGAGCCACCGGCCACTGTCCTCGTCCGTCGAGTCGGGCGGGCTACTTCTTTGGCATCCGGATGTTGGGGTTCGCCGTGACTCGGGGGGCGCTCTTCGCCTTGAAGCTGCCGCCGGCCGCAGCCTTCATCGTGGGCCCCTTGGCCGCGGTTCCCAGTTGGGCCCTGGCTGTGTCCATCTTGGGCTGCTGCGACGGCGCGATGGCCTTGTTCATGGCGGGCTTGCGGTCGGGTGTCTTCCGCGTCTGGGACGTCATTGTCTTCATGGGTTGCCTCCGGGAATGCGTCCGGCGGGGATGCCTTCCAGCTTGAGCGACTCACCGGGCTGCGCTGGGACTTCCAGGTCCACCAGGCCTCCTGCGCCAGTGAGGTGCACGTCCGGGCCAATCTCCAGACGGCAGCCCACGGCCGGGCGTCCCGTGTGGTCCTGGACCAGCAGCCTGCGCCGGTCGTCGCTCACCACCACCGACGGGCGCCTCAATGTGACCTGCGCCTGCGCGATGAGCACGCAGCGCTGACCCTTCACGCTCGCTCGGACCTGGGCCCGGACCCGGGCGACTCCGGGGGCCTTGCCTTCGGGAGGTCTCGCCAGGAGCGTGGCACTGGCCGCGGGTGGACCTGGGAGGACCGCGCCTTCCCAGACCGCCTCGAGCCCTTCGTCCAGCCCCACCGCCGCGAGCGACAACGGCACGCGGATGGGTTCCGCGCCCAGCCAGAGTTCGTCTGGCGCGACGATGGCCACTTCGGGCTCCAGTTGGACGTCCGCGATCCAGGACCAGCGCTCTGTGAGCAGGTCCGCGAGCCAGCCGGCTTCTTCTGGCGACATCCGTTCCAGGGCCTTCTCCACGTGCGCCGGATCCGCCAGTCGTTGGAGCGCCGAGGCGCCCTCCCGGAACCGGGCGTTCTCCAACAGGCCGTCGAGCTGGTCCGGAAGCTGTTTCGCGAGGGAGCGCAGCAGGTGGCCCAATCGCTGTCTTGGAGGAAGTGCGTTCATCCTCGCCTCCTCCACAGCGAACGGCCGACCATCCGGCGCCGCAGTCGCTGTTCTGCTTGATGGAGCGCTTCAGCGTCCCTCGCCGTGAGTCGGCGACCGTTCATGAAGAAGGCCCGTGTGCTGGGTTCCAGTTCGTGTCCCGGGGCTTCTTCCCACACGGGTTCTTCATCAGGGACTTCGGGTCGTGGCGGTGCCTGGACTCGCGGCGGAGGAAGCAACGTCTTCACGTCGATGTGCACCGGGCCTGGTGTGGTGTGCCTCGTGGCCCGTGATGGGGAGAGGATGGATTCGCCCCGTTCCTCCGATTGAGATGGATGCGGAGTCCGTGGCTCAGGTCTGTCATGACGACGTGGCCCGAGTTCCTCATGGAACGGTGGGGCCCTTCGTGTGTCCGGTGCCGGCAGTCGATCCAGGGCTCGGGGTGTCCGTCTCCTCCGTGGCGATGCCCGTGGGGACGTCTCTCTTTGCTCCACTGGGAGCGCCTGTGGTGGCGCTTGGGTGGTGGCGCGCGCGACGCGATGGCGGCGTGTTGGAGACTCCGGGACCCGTGCGCGGATCCGTGGGGATTCGGCGCTTCTCTCCACAGCGGGTCTCGGCACCCGGCTCCTTCGCGGACTTGGAGCCTTCACGCGTGTTTCGACGGCGAGAGGGACCTCAGGGGCCTTCTGGCTTTCAGGTTCGGGCCGGTCGCTTCGTTGTGAAGTGACATCCCCGCCCGCGGTGCGAGGCCGAAGTGGTCGTGGCTCCGCGACCTCCGTCTGGAACTCTGGGGCGCTGGGGACAACGGGGAGCGCGAGCGAGGAAGGCAGTTGCCCATCTGGGCTTCGGTTCACGGGTTCGACCGGTGGCCGTGGTTCCTGGAGCTGTGCCGACGTACCGACAGGTCGGGGAACACGACGGCGGATGGGTGCGCTGGGTTCCGTTACGGCCGGGACTCCGACCCGCTCATGACGCTTGAGCACGGGTGGCGTCGCGTTGTCAGGTTCCGTGAGCCCCATGGACCTGGGGCCTGTCGATGGCGAGGCGGTCTTCACCGCGCGGCCTGGCTCCCCTTCCCGCCTCCGCGCACCCGGCGTTGGCAGGGACGGTGGCAGCGGTGGATCCACCTTGAACTCTCCGCGCTCCCCCCGCTCCAGGGGATGGAGCACCCGGTCCAATTCCGCGAGCAGCGCGGCCACCGCGAAGAGGTCGTCTCTGGCTTCGCTCATGTCGGCACTCCCAGCCAGGACTTGAGGACCGTGGTCGCGGCTCTCAACTCCGGGTCCCTCAACACCGTCTTCGTCACGCCGCCGTCCTGCACCGTGATGTTGGCCGTGCCTGAATCCAGCTCGATGGGGAGCATGACTCCCGTGGCGAGGCTCGGGCCTCCGAAGCCCTTGAAGTCGCGCCGCAGCGTCACGTCGCGCACCAGCGCCTTGGGCATCTGCAGATCGCGCAGCGTGATGACCACGACCTCCTCGTCGTCCTCGCAGCACAGCGGCGTGGGCGTCGTTGTCACCTCATCGTCCGCTCGGGCCGCCGCGCCTGTGCGCACGTCCACCGTGTCCACGGTGGCCACTCCCTGCCACCACGTCCCTTCGTCGTCCGCTCCGCGCACGAGCAACAGCTCCCCCGGCCTTGCGACCTGCACCGGTTTGCTCGAGCCAGATGTGCTCGTCAGCGGGCTGCCATCCAGGAACAGTCGCGTCGCGCCGACTTCCACCGGCGGCAGCAACTTGAACGTCTGGCCTGGATACGGCGCGGCCACCGATGACGGCACCAGACCCAGCGCGCCGCCGCCCTGCCCCAGGATCAGGTTCAGCTTCGCGCCCAGGGCGATGATCTCCTGCACTACCCCGTCCGCCTGCGGACCCGCCGCCGCGTGTCCATCCATCAACTCCTGCGTGGAGATGGACACCGCGCTTCCACTCACGGACGACCCGCTCCTCACCATTCCGGCGACTCCGGGCAGCTTCGCATCCGTCGCGATGGACACATTCAGCGGCGCGATGATCAGCCGCTTCTCGGCTCCTTTCACCTCCCAGCCCAGCACCAGCGCCAGCGTGGGCCGGTCCCCTCCCACGTTCGCCACATGTCCCGGCTGCACTTGTCCCAGGTCCACCGTGGGCGTCACCGACAACGCCGTCGCCTGCGTGAGCGTGTCCTTCACCAGGGCCACCGGTCCCACCAGCGGGATTCCCGTGGACTGTCCCGCGAGCACTCGCGTCAGGCTGTCGCAGAATGGCTTCAGCACGAGCTTCAGCAGCGGTGCCAGCGCAGCCCGGTTGCGCACGTCGAACCATCGCTGACGGAACACCCAGTGGAAGCGCAGCGACCACTCCAACGTCCGGAGCATCCGCAGCGACCCGTCCGGATATGCCAGCCGCGACGCCACCGCCTCGTCCATTCCCTTCCCTGCCTCGATGTCCAACGTCGTCAGCTCGTTGGACAGCTGGCCGGGGATGCCCGGTGAATCCGCCCTCCGCAGCGTGGTCTTCAACGATGCCAGCCCCGACACGGACGCAGTCACGGTGCGTGGCGGCTGGAGCGCCGTGGCCACCGCGCCGTAGTCCGTCGCCGACGCCTGAAGTGAGTCCGCCGCGCGTTGGAGCGCATCCGTCAACTCAGGTGCCGCGCCCTGCTCCTCAAGCGTGGCCTTCGCCTGGAGCAGCACGTTCCGGTCCGACAGGCACTCGCTCTGGCGGGTCGAGGCCCCGGACGCCACCGGGTCGAAGGCGCTGGATGCCGACGAGACGCTCAGCCCATCCAGCACGCTGCTCAGGGACACCGTCTCCGATGTCGTCTTCAGCTCCGCCCGCCTCGTGGTGCGCAGGCCCGTCCAGGTCCCCAGCTCCGCGACGCCGCTCTCCGCCGCATCCTTCCGCTGGTCCGTGGTGAAGAGCCCCGCGTCGATGGCGTCCTCCACGGTGCCGCTCGTCGACAGGGGCCCGAAGTCATACGTGGGCACCCGCACCGCCACCTCGCCGCCGTGCTTCTCGTCGCGGAAGGCGAACAGCGTCACCGTTCCCGCGAGCAACGCCGCTCCCGTGAGCTTTCCGTCTCCATCCGCTCCGATGGTGCCCACCGCGAACTCCAGCTCCTCCACGCCCGGCAGCCGGCTCTCACTCCCCACGAGCGAACCGGCGGACACATTCGGCAGTCCTTCGCCCCGGGGCGCGGCAGCCAGGGCTGGCGCTAGCGCGATGCCCACCGCGCGACGACGGGCCCGCTCGATGACGTTGAACACGGGCAGGAGCGCGCACACCGTCTGGACGTGCGGCGCGTCCTGATCCGCCACGCCGTCCATTCGGTCCAGGAACGCCTCCAGCTGCTTCCAGGCCGCTGTCCAGCCGTCCAGCTCCGCGCTCAGGCGTGTCACCGCGCTCACGGGCCGGTTCCCTTCTTTGGCGTGTTCGGTGGCGGCGTGGACGCGTCAGCCGCGGGGGGCTGCGGACTCGGCGGACGTTCGGACGCGCCCGGACCTCCGAAGCCGATCGCCAGCGAACGCCCTCCCCGGCGCTGGGCGTGCTTCGTGGACGCCATGCCCTCCAGGATCTCCTTCTGTTCCTCCACGTGCTCCTTCGACTGGTCCAGCACTTCCACCAGCGCGGAGCGGCTCCGCTCGGCAGCGGCCTTCAGTTCATCTGGCGTGCGCCCCACCGCCCTCACGAACCGCTCGGGCGCCTTCTCCACAGCGTTCACGAACTTGTCCGCCTGCTTCTGGGCCTTCGTCTTCAGGTTGCCCCAGGCGTCCTTCACCTCGTCCCCGCTCGCCTCCAGTACCTGCGCGGCCTCGCTCTCCAGCAGGGCCTTCTTCACGTCCTGGAGTGTGAGGTCTCCCGACGCCAGCTCCATCGCGGACGACAGGCCCAGCAGCTCCCAGAGCATCGCGGCCTTCGCCAGGTTGGGCCCCGCCGCCAGCAGACAGATGCCTCCCACGTAGCCTCCCGGGGGCCTGTTCGTCGCCGTGAGGAAGGCCTGCTTCAGCCCCGCCACTCCGCCCGTCGTGGACACCGGCAGCGCGTACATGCCCGCGGACTTGAGCGCGTTCAGCAGGTCGATGATGGCCTGCACCGCCTGCGCCAGCTTCATCAACACCTGCACCTTGTCCTGCATCGCGGCGGCGAGACTCCGCAGAAGCGTCGCCAGGTTGTCCACCGACAGGAGCAGCGCCCTCAGCGCCTCCGGGAGGATGAGCAGCTTCTCCAGGTCCGGGAACAGGTCGCGCATGCGCGCGGACTTCCAGTCCGGCTTCACCGACCTTCCGCGCGCCCGGCTGCGGCGCGGATCCAACGCGCCCTTCGGGTACTTCTCGAACGCCTTCTTGAACGCGCTGATGTTGAGCAGCTTGCCCAGCAGGTACAGCGCCTGCCGGAGCGCATCCAGCGACGGCGCCGCCATCACGATGAACACCGCCTGCACCGGCGCGCCGTCCGTCACCGTCGGGCGCGAGTCGTCCCCCGGATCATCGAAGGACGCGACGAACCGCCCCGCCCAGCGCGCGAAGCCGTCCGGAGTCACCGGCGGACGCTCCAGCGCGAAGCCCGCCTTGAAGTCCTTGGGGATGTTCGGGATGAAGCCCGTCTCCGCCAGGTTCGTCTCCGTGGGCCCGATGCCCGGCGCGTCCGCGTAGAGATACGCTCCCGCGTTGAGCAGGTCGTTGATGATGTCCTTGAGCAGCTCGTAGGCCGCGAGGATGAGCGCCCGGAACGGATCCGGCAGCCCCAGGAGGATGGCCGCCAGCGCCTGGAGCAGCGCCTGCACGAACTGGAGCACCGCGATGATGATCTGCAGCGGCGGCTTGATGATGCCCACCAGCTGCGCCAACCCCGGCGGCACGCCGATCAGCAGCGGCCGCCACGCGGGCCCGCCCCCGGCCTCAGTGCCGGTGGCGTCCGTGCCTTCCGCATCCTCCAGTGCCTTCGCCAGGTCCTCGCAGCAGGCCTCCAGCGCGCCGTGGAGCTCAGCGATAGCGGCGTCGTTGAACTCGGCCACGCGCGTCCTCCCGGGTGCGTTGTTCCAGCTCCATCAGCTTCTCCAGCCGCTCGGCGTCCTGGGCCACGCCCACCGCCGCCGCCTGGAGCAGCAGGGCCTTCACCTCCTCCAGCCGCTCACGCAGCACCGATGCTTCCAATGGCTTCCAGTCAGGAGCCTTCATCGCGTCACCCCACCGGCATGCGCTTGACGAAGCCGAAGTAGGACCAGTCCAGCATCGGCGTCATCGCCGCCCAGACATCCAGGAGCGGCCCGTACGCGGCCACCGTCATCGGGTTCACCGCCTTGAGGATCTGCGCCAGCATCGTGAAGTGGATGGCCAGCCCGTCCCCCAGCACCATGGGCGAGATGGCGGTGAGGCCGCCCACCTGGCACATGCCCAGCATCGTGTTGATGGACACGTTGCCCATCAGCGCGTCGATGGAAACGGCGTTGAGCGACGGGCCCGGCAGGTCCGGCATCGCCGCGGCCACCTTCACCGCCTTGCCCGCCGCGAGGTTCACGTTGCCGCCGGACGTGACGCCAAAGCCCCCCACCGCCGTCTCCTGCGACGCGCCGGAGACGATGCGCGTGTGGCTGCCCTGGATGCGGTCCTCACGCGGACCGCCCACGATCTCCTTCACGCCGCTGCCACCCACCGTGCGCGAGTAGCCCGCCACGTCCACCTTCTCCGTCAGCGACCCCGTCACGTGCAGCGACACGTCCCCGCCCACGTCGCGGGTGTGGCTGCCGTCCACCGTCTCGTCCTGCTTGCCCGCCACCTCCAGGTGGTCGTCGCCGTCCACCTCCGCGGAGCGGTTGCCCTCGTTCACCGTGCGCTCGTTGCTGATGAGCCGGTCCAGGCCTTCCGCGGACAGGATGACGCGGTTGCCCTGCCGGTCGTGGATCTCCACGCGCGCGGTCTCCGGCCGGTCGTCCAGGACGATGTAGTGGCCCGTGGCGGACTTGAGCATCCGCACGCCCGGCACCGCGGACTGGGGCGGGTAGTCGTGCTTGGGAATCTCACTGACGTCCGGGGCCACTCGCGCGGTGGAGTCCGGCTGGCCCAGGTCCGCGAGCGCGGGCTGCCCCCACCACATGCCGCTCCAGATGGGTTGGGACAGGTCTCCGCCCTCGAACTCCACCCACACGCCCGCGCCCACGTCCGGCACCACGAAGAGGCCCTGATCCGGTCCCGCGTATGGCGTGCACGGCATGGCCCAGCCCGTGGCCACGTCCCCCATCAGGCGCGGCACCACGCACTGGATGCGCCCCAGGTTGAGGGGGTCCGAGACGTTCGTCACATAGCCCCGGTACTTGCCGAAGTAGCGGCTCTCCGTGCGTTCGATGAGCTGCTGCAGCAGTTGTTCGATCATCGCGCGCTCCCCAGGTCGTCGTCCTCGTCGTACTGGCGCACGCCGGAGACGTCCGACAGGTTGATGTAGACGGGTGTGGCGCCATCCGGCCCGGTGAGGTGGACGACGTCGTCGATGAGCTCCACCACCAGGCCCACGTACACCTGGCCCAACGTGGTGAAGAGGTAGCAGCGCTGCCCCATGCTGGCTTCGAGCAGCTTGCGCATCACTCCTCCAGCTTCTGCACCAGCCGCGTGGCCAGCTTCACGCGCGTGTCCACCCAGATGCCCACGTCGCGCTGGCGCTCGGAGGCGAGCCTGCGGCGCGCGGCGCGCACCAGGTCCTGGAGCGTCACGGGCACCGTGGGCACCGGCGGCAGACGGGAGATGCGCACGTCCAGCGCCCGGAGCACGGAGGTGTCCAGGTCCAGCTTCGCGCGCGTGCCGGCCAGGTTCTCCAGCGTCGCGGCCTTCGCGTCGGGCGCGTCCGGCGTGGCGGAGAGGGAGACTTCGGGCAGCGCGGTGCGCTGGAGGGCGACACGGCCACTGAGGGCGAAGGGGTCGGGCATGGGGGTGTCCTCGCGAAAGGGACTTCCAGCGCTACGGGTTGAGCTCCACCACGGCGTCGGCTTCCTGGACGTGCACACCGGAGGTGGTCGCGTTGCCGACGGCCGCCACGCGCGAGCCGCCCAGGATGATGACGGAGTGGGCATACGGATCCGGTAGCGGCTCCGGCGGGAGGGGCCGGATGCCCGCGTCCTGCACCGGGATGGGGCCGGTGGTGCCGCCCGTGTAGAACGAGTCCGCCAGCACCTCGTGCAGCACGGAGACGTTGAGGATGCTCTCCTTCACCGTGGACGCCGCCGAGTCGATGCCGAGCACGCTCTTGTCCACCAGTTGGAGGGCCTTCTTCGGGTCGCCGTCCGCCGCGGTCAGCACGGAGCGCACCTGGCCCTGCACGTCCTCGGGCTTGTCCGCGTGCATCGCGACGCGGTCCACCAGGTCCCGCAGGGCGCTCGTGGGCGAGTCGTCCTTGGTCACCGCGATGCCGTAGAGCGTCCGGGCCGCCATGCTCACGTCCATGGTCGCGGGCAGCTTCGAGCGGACGTCCTGCATCGTCGTGTTGTCCAGCACGCCCTTGGCGGGGATCTCCGCCCGGGCCTGGGGAGGGAGGGGCGTGGGTTGGAAGACGAGCTCCGCGAGCAGCGTGGAGAAGGCATCGCTCGCCACGTCGCGGCGGCGCTGGAGGCCGCCCAGGAGCAGCTCCTGGTCCAGGGGCACGCCCAGGGTGGAGCCTCCGCCCACGGGAATCTGGAGCGTCAGCCTGTCCGAGGGCATCAGCCACTGGGGACGCACCACAGGCGGGGGCGGCGTCACCGTCTCCGCTCCCAGCACCACGTTGCCGGTGAAGGTCACCGGCGCTTTCTCCACGCGCAGGACGACGACGTTCACGGCGTCCAGGCACTCGCACCGGTTGCCGCTGAAGACAGTGGAGTCCGCGCGGCGCAGGTACACCGCGCCCACGCCGCCCTCGCTGCGCAGCTCATTGCCGGACACGGCCACGGAGATGACCGCGCCGCCGTTGCCCAGCAGGAGCAGCGCCGGGCCTCGCGCGGTGATGTCGTTGCCCTCCACCTGCACGCCCCGCTTCTCCTTCACCACCGGCTTCGGAAGGATGGGGAGGGGCTTGACGAGGAAGTCCACCAACGCGGGCTGCACCAGCGCCGTCGTAGCCGAGAGGTAGCGCGAGGCCGCCGCGCTGGCGCTCAGGGTGGGCGCGAAGTCCGCGGCCGTCACCGTGAGCGCGCGGTTGAGCACCGGCCCCGCGGCGAACTTCTGCTTCAACGAACCCAGCTGCACCAGGTCCTCCACGCGGGGCACCGACGCGAGCGTGGCGATGGAGGACGGCGCGGAGTTGCCGGGGACCGTGCGGCCATCCGTGCTCGGTTTGGGCACCGGGTCCGTGGCGAGGAAGGGCACGCGCGACAGCTTCGCCACCAGGTCCGGAGGCAGCGTGTCGGTGACGACGAGGACGCCCGCGCCTCCGCCACCACCGCCCGCGTGGCGCACGGTGTTGCCGCGCACCACCGTCTCGCCTCGCCAGTCGATGGCCACCTCGTGGAGCACCGCCTGCGGCAGCGTGTTGCCGCTCTCCAGGAAGACGTTGCCCTTCACCACCAGCTCGCCGGAGCCCACGAACGAGGCCACCGCCTGGCCCAGGCCGGGCTCGCCCGCGGTGGGCAGGCCCGCGCACGCGAAGAGGTGGTTGTCGGAGACCACCGTCACGGACAGGTCCGGCCGCAGCCGCAGGCCCGCCACCGCGCAGCCCTCCAGCCGATTGCCGTCCACGTCCAGCAGCGAGCCTGGATCCGTGGGCGCCTCCGTCAGCAGGTGCCCCGCAGCGCCCAGGGCGGTGATGCCGGTGGCCGTGTCGCGCACGGTGTTGTCCGCCAGCCGAACGCGGCCCTGCACGCCGGACACGAAGAGGCCGTCCGCGGGCAACGGGAAGGTGTCGAAGACGGGATCCACCAGGTCGCCGGGGTCCGGGGCCTCGCCGCGCGCCAGTTGCTCCAGCGACTTGCGCAGCATGTCCAGGATGCCGTCCAGCTCCTGCATGCCGGTGACGACGGCGACGAGCGACGCGGAGACCTTGTCGGAGCGCTGGCGCAGGTACTCCTGGAGCCGCGCGACTCGCGATGCGTCGTCCTCGGCGGGGTCCAGGGCCTGCTCCACGGCGCGCAGCAGGACCGCGGCGGCGTCCAGCTCGGCCGTCACCGCGCTGGATTTGGCGACGGCCTCCGCGGCGGTGGTCGCGGGCTCGTCCACCAGCAGGTGCAGGGCCTGGCGCGCGGGCACGCCGCCGTTGCCGCTGGTGAGCGCGGTGATGGCGTCGCTCACGCGCTGGAGCGCCAGCGTGCGCAGCCGCCCCTGGATGCCCGCGATGTCCAGCACGCGGTCGTACTGGGAGAGGTAGAGTTGCAACGAGCCGCTGAGCACCGGCCCCGGCGCCATGTCGCGCACGGCCAGCACCAGCGCGCCCAGGGCGGAGACCCAGCGCTCCAGCGGCTCCGCCTTCGGCGGCACGGGCGGTAGGGGCATGGGCAGCACCTCCAGCGTCTGCACGCGGATGCGGTCCAGGAGACTCCGGGCGATGGCCACCTGCTCCATGCGCTTCTGCGGCTGGGCAATGGCGTCGACCACCGCCTGGTGCGCCTGCAACGAGAGCGCGGACAGCTCCGCGTCGCCGCTCACCAGCTCGCCCAGCTGCCCCACCGCGGTGCCGAAGGCGCGCAGCTGCTTCTCCACCGTGTCGTCGGATTCCGTGACGAGGCCCGCCGCCTGCCGGTCCAGGTTCGTGGCGTACAGGCCGATGGTGGCGGTGATCCCCTGCGCCGCGATGCGCGTGCCGTCTTCCGGCGCGACGTCCGACGGGGGCAGCACGCCGACGGTGAAGTCCAGTACCTGCTTGAGCGTGGCGCGCATGCGGTCCACCACCGGCTGCATCTTGCCGCCGGTGCGCTCCACGTCGCGGTAGTCCGCCTCCACCTGCGAGGCCAGCGCGGGGTGGAGTTCCTGGAGCTGATCCGTCAGGGCCTCCTTGGACAGGCGCAGCTGCACGAGCACGTCCGTGTTGGCCTTCGCGTCCCGGGTGCCCGGCTGGAGCGGCAGCTGTTGCAGCGCGGCCTGGGCGAAGGTCCCGATGATGGTCTTCTTGGGTCCCACCGCCTGGCCGATGACGGGCTGCCGCGCGCGCTGCGCCTGCGCCTCGCGCAGCTGGGCCACCTGGCTCAACGCCCCCGCCAGCGTGACGATCGCGGTCAGGTCACCCGGCCCGCCCTGCACCCGGGCCAGGGCCTTGAGGAGGATGTCCTTCGTGTCGGAGGGCAGGCCCTGCACCAGTGAGTCGAAGGCGCCCTTGATGCGGTCCGCAGTCGTCGCCACGGCGTCCTTGCCGGACACGGTGGCCAGATCGAACTGCGCCACCATGTCCCACGCCTCCTGGGACACGGGGTCCGGCGCGGTGAAGCTGGAGGCGCGGCTCAGCGACGAGCGCACCGCGTGCGCGGTCTGGGTGTGGTCGTTGAAGCTCTGGGCGGCGCGCAGTTCCGCGACGTCGTTCTCCAGCGCGGAGAGGATGGAGTCGGGCACGGTCCCCAGGGCCTCCAGCTCCACCACCAGGGTGTCGAGCGGGCCGTACAGGCCCCGGCCAGCCTTCTGGCGTCCGTCCACGTTCGCGCCCGTGTACTGCAACACGATGGCGTACAGGCCCACCACGGCGCCGTGAACGTCCGCGCGCTCCGGGCGGACCGTGGAGCTCGTGACACTGAGTTGCTGGAGCACCACGGTGATGGGCGGCAGCTTCACCGGCCCCGTCACGGGCGGCGGCTGCGTCGTCGTCACCGGCGCGTGCACGCCGTCCACCTCGTTGCCCTCCACGGTGATGCCGGAGCCGGACACCACCGCGATGCCCGCCGCGCGCACCTCCGCGTCCGGGAGTCCGGGCGCGCCGTAGGCCTCCGTGCGCCCCACCTGGAGCAGCCGGTTGCCGCGCACCTGCGCCTCGTCCACGCCCGAGAGCACCACCGCGCCCCGGAGCGTCAGCCGCTCCAGCCAGCGCAGCGCCGCGTCCAGGGGAGCGCGCACGCGGGTCGTGGCGTTGGCGAGCAGCGCCTCCACGAGCGGCCGGGGACGGGACTTCGCGTCCGCGCTCAGCACGGCCTCCAGGCCCGGGTCCAGGCGGGACAGCGCCAGCGTGTTGTCCTCCTGCGACGGCACGTCCGCGAGCGCCACCTGTTCGAACCGGTTGTCCTCCACGCGCAGGCGTCCCACCGCGCCGCCCGTGCCCCAGGTGCGCACGGCCGAGTCCCCCAGCGCGCGCACCACGTTGCCTCGGATGCGCACGTCGAACACCGGCTGCGGACCGCCCAGCAGG
The DNA here is from genome assembly GCF_003986945.1 of Corallococcus sp. AB018. Lineage (NCBI taxonomy): Bacteria > Pseudomonadati > Myxococcota > Myxococcia > Myxococcales > Myxococcaceae > Corallococcus > Corallococcus sp. AB018. Next base: position 95,516 of record NZ_RAWR01000001.1, read on the forward strand.
ATGCCGAAGCCCGGCGTGGACTCGCCGTCGCCTTCAATGCGGTTGTCCACCACCTCCACGTCCGAGGCGGGGCGGCCGTTGGACGCGCCGTCATCCAGGCCGTCGCCCACGACGATGCCGGCCACCACGCCCAGCACGGACGCGGCGGGCACGGCCGGCAGGGAGATCCACGACTCGCGCACACGCAGCGCCCGGCCCACCAGTTGGATGCCCACCTGGAACAGGCTGTCCGACACGGCGTTGCGGATCTCGTTGCCCACGACGTCCACGCCGTCGCCCGCGACCTGGATGCCCACGGCCGCGGATCCCAGAATCTGGTTCTCCGCCACCACCACGCGGTCCACCGGCCCCGCGAGTCCCCCTTCCGCCAGGTCCTGCACCAGGATGCCCACCTGGAAGCCCTGGACGCTGTTGCCGCGCACCTCCACGCCCGCCAGCCGCCCGTCCGCCACGTGGATGCCCGTGGTCGCGTCTCCCAGCGGCTGGAGCCGGTTGTTGGTGATGGCCAGCGCGTCCACGAAGAGGCCCGCGCGCGGGAAGGACGCGAGGAAGCGCTCCGCGAGATACGGGGCATACGGCGCCACCGCGATGCCTGTCGCCGCGCCGATGCGGTTCTCGTCGATGACGATGCGAGCGCAGGTGCCCGTCACCAGCACGCCTGTCGCCTCGGAGCCGGCCTGGTTCGCCTGGATGTGGCAGCGGCGCAGCGTCACGCCGCTGGAGTCCGCCAGCGTCACCACGCCGTGAGGCAGCGCCGCCAGCGCGTCGAGCAGCGGCTTCGCTTCCGGCACGTCCTCCAGCGGCTGGCCTGGATGCTGGCGTTGCAGCTTGCGCAGCTGCACCAGGGTGGCCACCACGGAGCCCGCCGCGCGGCCCTGGCCCGGGACAATGGCCTTGATGCGGTCGACGACCACGTCCACGAAGTCGGCTTCGGCGGACGGGTGCTTCACGTCGTCCTCCTCCAGCACCCGGTCGTCGTCCACCTCCACCAGCGGCACGAAGCGCTGGCCGTTCGACATGGCCACGCTCGTCTTCACCGCCTTCACCACGGGCTGGAGGCCTCCGCCAATCACCACGTCCTCGAAGGGGGCCTCCACCAGCTTGAGGTCCTCGATGCGCACGTCGCCATCCAGGCCGCAGCGGTCCACGAAGAAGGCGCCGCCGGAGCCCTGGGTGCGCAGCTCGGTGGCCTCGCCGTCGCCCAGGAGGTGCACGGAGGACAGGTTGCGCAGCAGCACCGGGTGCTCCAGCTTGTAGCGGCCGGCTCGCACGAAGATGGAGCCGCCCTGCCCTCCCATCCGGTCCACCGCCGCCTGGAGCGCCTCGTCGCCGGTGATGCCTTCGAGCAGGTCCTGGTCGACGTCGCCGAAGCTGCGCACGCCGTCGCCCACCACCACCGTGAAGACGCCCGGGCCGATGACGCGTTCGGAGAGCTCCACCAACCTGTCTCGCACCTGGGCGAGCGGCAGGTAGCGCGGCCGCAGGTCCTCGAAGATTCGCGTCTCGCCTCCTGTCACTCGCGCCAGGGGCACGCAGTGGTGCACCGGACCGTGCACGGGCGCGTCCGTGAGCTGCTCGACTTCCCCGCGGGCCGCGCCGTCCGCCGCGCGCACTCGCACGGTGAAGGACCAGTATTCGGTCGCGCGCCCTTCAGTGTTGCCGAACGCCAGGGTGATGCCATCGTCGAAGCGGTAGCGCACGTTGGGCACCAGCAGGTCGCCGCCGTCCCACCGGCGCACCACCGCGCCCTGCTCCGGACTGAAGGCCCGGCCCAGCGTGCCTCCCACGGGGAGCGGCACGGGGTCGGTGGTGAGCACCGTGCTCGCGTCCGCCAGCTCCAGCTTGCCCGTGTCCGCCTGGACGCCTCGCAGCAGTCGCAGTACTGGCAGCGACGGGCCTTCCGGCTGGAGCCGGGTGACCCGGTCTTCGATGACGACGAGGTCGCCAGCACGCAGCTTCGCGGCGCTCGCGGGGGAGACCTGGAGCGTCATCGCATCCGCCGCCGCGGGCGCGGTCAGCGGGAGCACCGTGGAGCCGTTGTCTCGCGACCACAGCACCACCGGCTGCGCGCCGCCCCGGAAGAACTCCACGCGGAAATGGAGGTTGTCGGAGCCCGTGTAGCCCTCGCCCGTGGAGGCGTTCTCCGTGGACAGACAGCGGTCTCGGCAAGGGTCCAGCGGCTCTGGTGGGAAGCGGTCCGGCAGCGCGCCCTTCGGGATGTTGGTGGTGAGGCGTGCGCCGCTGGTGGGCGTGGGCAGGACCTCCGCGTCGGTGTCAGACAGCCCCTGGAGCGCGCGCACCTGGGTGACGAGCCGCAGGCGCACGGTGGTGTCCTGGCCGTCCAGCGCGGGCTCCTCCAGGAACGCGTCGTCGTACTGGGTGGTGGTCTGCTCCCAGCAGTCGAGGAAGAAGAAGTGGTGCCTCGAGCCGTCCGTGGGCAGCGCCGCCAGCGGATCCGCCTCCGGTAGATCCAGCTGCACGGAGTAGCGCAGGTCCTGCTCCAGGAAGATGCGCACGCCGTCGAGCAGCATGCGGCCCGCGCCCGGCAGCGTCCCGTCACCACCCCTTATAATGATATCGGCCCCCAGCGCCGCGTCCTCCACGCGCAGCGCGGCCACCCACGTGCGGGCCACGGGCGGCAGGCCCAGCACGCCCCAGGAACTCAGCTTCGTCGGGTCCACGCCCGCGAACGCGGCGACGGGGAAGCGCACGTCGTTCCATCCCGTGGGCCGCTGCCCCAGACCGGCGGAGAGGACCGCTTCGTTCCCTTCCGTGTCCGCGACGACCACGCGCAGGTCGATGAACTCATCGTCGGTGAGTGGCCGTTCGAAGCGCAGGCCGATGACGAGCACGGAGGCGGTGAAGGTGGTGCGGTCCGAGCGCGGCACTGCCGTGAGGTCCAACGGCGCGGGCAGCGTGCGGCGCAGCGCGATGTGGCCCCGGCTGCGAACCACGAACGGCAGCGTCTCCGAGTCATAGCGGTCCAGGCGCAGCTCGCGCGGGATGATGCGCTCGTCGTCCGCGGGCAGGCCCTGCCCCGTCCAGCCGAGCACGTTGCGGATGGGATCCACCAGGTACGTGTCGACGATTCGGAAGCCGTCGTCGGGCGAGCCCTCGGCGACGTCGGCGGAGCGGCGGCGCGAGTCCACGGTGCGCAGCCGCACCTCCTCGTTCCAGTCAGCGTCGAGGCTCATGCGCCCCATCTGCTGATAGACGCCGGAGAATCGCCGGGCTTCGTCGAAGCGGGACCTGGAGGTGTACGCTTTCACGGTCATGGTCGGCTCATCCGAACGAGGTCGTCCTGGCTGCGGTCGGCGTGGAAGGGCGTGATGCCAATGGGCATGCTGTCGTCGGTGCGCGCGGAGAGTTCGCGCTCGTGGTCGGAGCGCTCGTCGTGGGCACCGGGGACTCCACCGCGCTCGGAGGCGTGGAGCGCTTCGAGGCCGTTGTTGTCGCCCAGGACGAGGTAGCCCGGGTCCGTCTGGCGGTTCGATTGGACGGACACGGTATGCACCCGCGACTGGTGCGACACCGGAGGCTGTCCGCCGCGCGCGAAGAGGCTGTAGCGCAGCCAGCCCAGGTCCGGCCGGTCCGTGCGCACCTCGCCCGCGAAGGCGCAGGAGGAAGCCTCCAGCACGCCCGCTTCCGTAGCCCCGAGCACCGTGCAGTGCCGCAGTCGCACGGTCGCGCCCGCCGCGCGGATGGCGACGGCGTCGCGGTCTCCGGCGTCGAAGGTGCAGCCCGCGGCGATGAGGTGCACCCAGGGCGGCAGTTCGATGACGCCCACCATGCAGCCGTAGAGGCGTAGCTCCACGTCGGAGGGAGGCAGCGAACGCCGCGCGCTGATGTCCTGGTGCCCACCGCCCGGCATCCACAGGCCCACCTGTCCGGGGACGCCCAGGTTGCACCAGCGCAGATCCGCTTGCCCTTGAGCGAGCACCAGGTCCAGCCGTCCCGCGAGCCACAGACCCGCGAGCCACACACGCGTGGCCGCGCTGCCGCCGAAGCCCGGGTAGAGCGCGAGCGAGAGGCCGTGCTCGTCCGCGCCGATGCAGGGCGCCGCGCCCGTGTCCGCGGCGAAGAGGGACAGCCCGTTGTCCAGGCCCTGCGACAGACGCTCCGGAGCCAGACGCGGCGAACCGATGAGGCCCAGCACCGGAGGTGCTCCGGCTGGGCTTCCTTCCGCGACGTTCACGATGTCCGGCGGGGCATGGCCGCCAGTCGCCAGCACCGGCGGCGCGCCGGTTGCGACGATGGGTCGCGCCTGGCCTCCAGTCGCCAGCGCCGGAAGCGCTACGGCTTGGAGTCCGTCCGCGACGGTGGCGACGATGGGCCGCTCCTGGCCTCCGGCGGCCAGCACTCCGCCCGCGCGCTCCGGGGAGATCCACGCGGTGACAGGAAGGCCGGCGCCGGAGCGGTCGCCAGGACGGTCCGGCGGATCGATGAACGGGAAGTCCGGCTCCGCCCACGCGGCGGGCGGACGGCGGTCCGGCGGAAGCAGCCCCGCTCCCAATGAGGCGCCCCGCCCTACCCGCGCGGAGACAGTGACGCGGCCCACGGGAGCGTCGTCCTGGAGCACGACGCGGCCCAGGCGTGGATCCACCGCGACGATGCCGGAGGCGATGCTCGGAGCGAGCGTCGTCCACGGGCCCAGGCTTCGCTGGCGCAGCTGGAACGGGTGGCGACTCAGCCGCCCAGGCACCGAATAGCGCCGCGCACCGCCGGCGACGGAAGCATCCCGCGAGTGGTACGCACCACCGGGCCGGGAATCGAGCGGGAGCGGCTGGCCCTCGCGAGGCTCGATGAACGCGGCGCCGTCGTTGGCGACGTTGAAACGCAGGAGTTCATCCGGGAGCAGGGCCAGCTCTGGCAGGAAGGCCAGGTAGCCCCGCCCGCCCAGTGAGAAGACGACCTCCGACGCGGGCAGCGGCGCCGGATCCGTGAGGAGCACGCGCCCGTCGACGTACAGCGCTTCGCCCGGAACCGGCGGGTTCGTCCCCGAGGCCTCCAGCAGTCCGGCGACCCAGGCATCCTCGCCTGCCTTCAGCGTCATCCGTTGAGGACGCGTCGTGTCCGCCCAGACGAGCGCCTCCACGCCGTCGGCGGTGGTGGTTGCCACGAGCGTGCCGGGCAGGTTCGCGGTGATGGGCAGTGGGGCCAGGGGGCGCCAGACAGGGCTCGCGGAGGCCGGATCACAGAGCATCACCGGCACGGCCAGTTCTCCCGTTACGGCCTCGCCGCCCAGGAGCATCAGTCCTTGCGCCGTGCTCAGCAGCGTCGCGGCCTTGCGCTCCTGGCGGTTGCGCACCGCATGGGGCCGCCACGGTCCGCCCGTGACCGGCAGCGACCAGAGGTCTCCAGTGGGCGCACCGCCCAGGTCACCGCCGAAGACGAAGACCCGGCCGCCGCGCACGCACAGGCTGGGATCCAGTCGCGCCGAGGGCTGCCGTGGGCTCGCGGTGTCCAACCGCGTCCCCGTCGGAGTCGCGGTGTCCAGGCCCGTCACCGACCACACGCCCAGCTTCCCCGTGCCGTCCGGTGCCACCAGCAACAGTGAGTCACCAGCGATGGCCAGGGACATGCCTGGACCGTCTGGAGGCAACGCGCCGATGAGCTCCGCCACCTGCCAGGGCGCGCCGTCAGCGCTCACGTCGAAGCGGGCAAGGCGCAGACTGCCATCCGCGAGGTGTTGCTCGATGCGAGCGACCCACGGCGCACCGGCCAGGTCCACGCGGATGGCATTGCTGCGAGGAGGCCCCTGGCGCAGACCCACGGTGAGGGTGCGCCACGTGCCGTCCACGTCGCGCAGGCGCGGCTCACCGCTCACCCGTTCCACGAGCAACGCCGCCGTGGTGCCGCCCAGGAGCTGGTTCGCTTCCGGCGAGACGGTGACGGCGTTCAGTGCGTCCGACACCAGTTCAGTGGACAGGAGCACCGTGTCCGAGTTCTCACGCGCGGCCAGCAGCGTCAGTCGCCAGGTGTCTCCGGGCGAAGGCCTGCCCCGGTCCGCGAAACGCAGCGTGGGCGAGGGCCCCACGGGCGCGGTGGGCAGCGGTCCGCGCAGGAGCGGCAGGGCTTCCGGTCCCACCAGCGGAATGCCGTCGACGGAGACGGTGATGGCATCCGCGCGTTCAGCGGCGTCGGCGTCCTCGGCCAGCGAGGTAGGGGTGAGCAGCATCGCCGCCGTGCGTCCCGTGACGAGCGACGGAGGCGCGGGCTCATGGCGAGCGGTGAGGCCTCCAGTGAGGTCCGCGCGCTCCAGGGGCTTGAGCCACACCAGGGGACCATCGCGGTCCAGTGGATCCACGCGAAAGCCCCGGTAGCCGTTGGGCAGCGTGAGCACGGTGGCCGGGGTGACTTCCTCCAACTCCACGGGCGTCAGGCGCGCGGTACGGATGAGGGCGACATCCGGACGTGCCCAGCCCAGCAGGTCCAGCGTGCGCGGCGTCGCGGCGACACGGCCCGCATCCGCGCTCCCCAGCCGGCGCAAGGCCTGGTCCAGCGTCTCCCCGGGCGCGATGCCAATGAAGGGGCCACGCTCCGGGACACCGGCGCGGGGACGCTCGATGCCAGGCGAGCGGCGGGTGAGCGGATCCGCGAGGCCGATGGGATCCCACAGCACCGCGCTGCGCCCGCGCCAGGGCAGCAGGTCGTTGAGGTCCTGGGTCTCCAGCAGGGAACGGAAGGACTCGTCCACTTCCGCATCCCAGAGGCTGGTGACGGAGAGCACCTCCTCCAGCGACGCGAGCGTGCCCTTCCGTCGGCGCCACGCCACCGCGCGAGCCACCACACCTCGCTGCACGCGAGGGTCGTCGGTGATCAGCCGTGCGCCCATCAACTCCGCGAGCAACGGCAGCGCCTGCGGACCCGCACGCTCCACGAAATGATCATCCCAGAGCTGATCCACCGCGCGCGCGAACGCATCCAGCTCCATGCCCAGCACGGCGAGCAGCTTGAGGAGCGGCTGATCCGCGAGCGTGAAGTCCCGCGCCGAGTAGAGACCCGGGAGGAGCTGGCTCAGCCGCTGAGAAGGAGGGCTCATGGGGCCAGCCCCTCCACGACCGGAAGCGTCGCGGCCAAGCCGTAACGCGCCGCACCAAGCGCCCAAACATCAATGCCGTGCACCTTCCGCCCGACACGGTCCCAACCTGTCCGACTGTCGGACAGAATCCCGCAGCTCGGCTGGAGCAGAGGTCCCCCGCCTCGGTCCTCCAATCCTGTCCGACTGTCGGACAGGTTTCCGCAGCTCGGCTGGCACGGTGGTCCCCCGCCTCGGTCCTTCAATCCTGTCCGACTGTCGGACAGGTTTTCACTGCGCGGCGGGCGCGGAGGTCCCCGGCCTCGGTCCTCCAATCCTGTCCGACTGTCGGACAGGTTCTTGCGGTGCGCCGCAGCCGGGAGTCCACGCAGGGTTCCCTCTTTCTCAGCCACGGAGACTGACCCCTTGTCCGCGGGCCTGGGGCGGGGGCCGGTCGGGCGCGTCGAGGCGGGGCTCATAGGTCCTGGGCCTCCTCGTAGGTGAGCGCGACGCCATCGCTTTCTCCAGACGGCGGGGCCCAGGCCAGCAGCTCGCCGGGAGCGGTGACGATGCGCTCGAAGAGGGCTGGCGGCGTGCCTTCGCGATGCAGCCGCTGCACCACCACCGAGCGCAGGCCCGTGATCTCCGCGAGCGCGCCGTACACGTCCGACAACTGCAGGTCCTGTCCCAGCTCCACGCGATCCGGATCCAGCAGACCAGGCTCACGCTCCGGGTCTCGGTCCACGCCCAGCCGCAGGCGCGTCTCTTGAAGCACCGCGACCGGATCCGCCCCCTTCACCACGCGCAGCAGCACCCGCAGCCGCACTTCCACACGCTGCCGGTTGATCAGGTTCAGCTCCACCTTCGGCGCCACCCGTGCCGCCAGATGCGCGTGGAGCGCTTCCAGATCGGCTGCGCCCAGGGCTGCTCCTTCCGGCCCGGCCACCACCACCTTCAACGAACGGCGGCGCACGCCATCCCGGAACACGTTCGCGCGGTGCACGCCGTCGAACACCAACGTCAGCGCCTGCACGTCCGAGAGCGACACGGCGCGGTCCATCGCGCCCACCGTGGCGGGCCCTCGCACGCGCGCCAGCGCTGGTGCCTCCGGATCCGTTCCTCCGGCCAGCGGCAGCGGGTTGAACGTCTTCTCCACGCAGGGATGCGGGCTCGCCATCGCCAGCAGCCGCAGCGCGGCCCGGTTGCCTCCTGTCCCTCTGCCAACCCGGTAGCGGACCCGCACCTCCGCGCCCAGGGGCAACGCCGAGCCGTGGTCCCCTTCCCCGAAGCGCAGCCGCGCGGCCCCGGCCGGCAGCGACTCCACCGAGAAGGCCAACTCATCCGGCGCGGCGTCCAACAACGAATCCACCGGATGCCACGCGCGTCCCCCCACCGTCAGGGACACCTCCGGCCGGCGGCCTCCCGCGCGGCTCGGATCGCGCAACCAGGTCACCGGCTCATGCAGCAGTGACACCGTGCGCAGATCCAACGCGGGAACGGCGACCTCCTCCACAGTGGAGCCCTCGCTGACGAGCATGTTGTTTCCCAGCAGCACCACGCCGTCCAACGCGTACGCGCGCGACAGCGGCGGCTGGAACGTCACCTGCGTCATCGGCGTGCGCTGACCGGGCGGAACCTCCGTGCGGACGCGCAGCACTCGCAGTGCTTCGCGGTAGATCCGCTCCGTGCCCTTCGCTCCTCCGGGGCCCAGACGCTCCACGTCCTCCGCCAGCACGAACCAGTCTCCTGGCCGCACCGGCGGTTCCTGCGAGGTGAGCCCGGAGGCATCCATCAGTGGCAGCAGGTAGAGGGTGTCCGTTCCAGATGCCGCCACGCCCAGCGGCCGGGCCACTCCCGCCTCCGCGCCGAAGGCCTGGTCCGCCCGGTTCAGCGCCTCACTGCCCTTGAGGATGACGAGTTGATCCCGCGCCTCCTGGATGAGGCTGTTCACGAAGGCATCCAGGAACGTGACCATCTTGTCCAACCGGACCGCGTGCACGGTCGGGTCCTCGTCCGCGCACGGGGCCAGCGCCTCCTCCAACGCGGCCAGTGCGTCCGCCTGCCGCTTCTGCAGGTTGCGGAGCTGGCGGGCTAGGATCTCCTGCGACTCGGACAACGCGCCCACGGGACGGCCGGGCGGAGGCACCGCCTGCGCCACGACCTTCTGGGCCTCGCACAGTTGTTCGCAGAGCGCGTCCAGCGTGCTCTTGCACGCCGCATCCCCGCCCAGGTCCAGCGTCTTCATCAACGACGCCAGCTTGCGAGCATCCTGCTTGGCGCGAGCCACCTGCCGTTCCTCCAGCGGCCCGTGGCGCTGCACCTCGATGCGATCCTGGAGCCCCGCGACCACCGAGCCGGGCCCGAAGATGCCGCCCGTGGGAGCAGGAGCCCCGGGCTCACCCGCCTCGCCTGAAGGCGCACCGGTTCCCCCACCCGTTCCACCCGTCCCCGTGCCTCCACCTGTTCCCGTCCCCGTCCCGGTTCCAGTTCCTGTCCCCGCTCCAACCGGAGGAGGCAGGAACGCACGCAGTTCGTTGAGCTCCGGCAGCAGGCGCAGCGGCGCGAGCGTCTCGAACACGGCGGCGGTTTCTTCCCCCTCCGCCGCTGAATTCACCGCCGTTCCCGGCGACAGCGTGCCGCGCACGTTCGCCTTGCAGCGGAAGTGCTGGAGCCCCACCGCCGCGGTGCCCGGACTCGGCCGATAACCGATGTGCCCGAGCAGCTTGGAGACGGAGTCCTCCAGCCGCGCGGTGGCGAGGAAGCTCTCCTCCGCCCACGCCTGCTGATACGTCCACAGCACGTGCAGCGCGAGCGCCACGCTGTCCAGCAGCCCCCGCCCCAGGTCCACCGACGATGGCGCCGCGTACGCGAGCGGATTCCACGTGGGCGCCTCGTCCAGCCGGGTGAAGACGGTGCGCGCCGACTCGCCCAGCCGGGTGCGGAGCTGCTCATGCGTCAGCGCCTGGTGCGTGGAGGGAACGCGGCTCATCGCAGCCCTCCGCACACCTGCACGGTGAGGACGCCTTCCGAACCCGGCCAGTAACCACCCCGGGCAGTGGCCACCTCGTCGGGTCCAATGGGAATGACGCCCGCCTCCAGCCGCTCCTGCGATTGTGGCTCCAGCCGGCGGAAGCGCTTCACCCGCACCGCCGTCACGCCCGGGACGCGCAGCACCGCCTGGTACAGGTCCGCGAGCTGCACATCGCCGTTCAGGCCAGAGCGGTCCGGATCCAACAGGCCGCCGTCCCCAGCGATGGCGCCCACCACCGCGTCGCGCACCTGGTCGGCCTGCGCATGCGGCGAGGCATCCACCTCCAGGTCCAAGTCGAGCGGCACCCATTTGGGCGGCAGCGCTTCCACGTCCACGCCCAGCAGGCGGATTTCCTCCAGGCGACTGCGCACCCCCGCCCATCGGCGCAGCAGCTCGTCGCGGTCGAGCGTGTCCTCGTCGCGCAGCAACACCGTCACGCGGATGACCGTGCGCAGGTCCCGGTCCACGGCGCGCGCCGAGGCCCCCGCCACCTCCGGCATCTGCTGGAGCATCCGCACGTAGTCGTCGACCGTGACGGCGGACAGCGGCTGCGACACACCCGCCGGTGCGCGGTAGCGAATGGAGTCGAGCGACTCCGCGTCGCGTCCCTCCACCGCGGGCAGCGGGTTGTCCACGCGCACCAACGCGCGCACGTCGTCCATCGATTGGGCCAGCAGCTCGCCCGCGGACGCGGAGCGCTGCGGATCCAACGGCACCTGGAGCAACCGCGTGAGCACGCCCTCCCCCACGTTGGCCACCGTCCCCAACCCCACGCGCAGCGACAGTCCCAGCGTCGTCTCCCGGGGCGGAAGCACGGCGCCGTTGACGCCGTCGCCCCAGCGCAGGCTGGCGCCACCCGTGGGGGTCGCGCGCAGCACGAACACCTCATCCCCCGGCCCCTGGATGGACAGGTCGTCCACCAGCGTCCAGGGGTCGTCCTCCACGCTCACCTGGAGCTGGGGCGTCCCGCGCCGCGACGTCTCCTCCGGCAGTGGATACCCGAAGGCCTGGACGCTGACCGGATGGAACGGCAGGGCGAACTCACGCTCCTCGCTGCCGTCCACGACCGGGGACAACAACGCACGCCACTGCGCGAGGCTGCGCGCGAAGGGCTCCGCCGAGTCCGCCTCGAAGCCCTCTGGAAGCGGCGTCACCGGCAGCCCGTGATGCGCGGGCACCACGTTGCCCAGCACCGTCGCGCGAGGCCCGGGTGCGGGGTCTCCCGGCGCCAGGAACACCTCCGGCGCGAACCTGCGGGGATCCCACCCGACGAAGGTCGTATCGGTGGCGAGCGCTACAGACGTCACTCGCACCACGTGCCCGCTCTCGCCGCGGCCCCGGTAGAGGATCAGCCACCGGCCGGGCTCCAGCTCCGGGTACAGCCCCGCGAGTGTCGCGCCCGTGTCCCCCAGCTGCACGGACTCCGCGAGCGTCACGGTCTCCAGCCGGGGGAAGTACGACAGGGGCGACTCGGTGACGAACACCAGCGAGTGCTCGTCCGTGGAGACATTCGCCACCAGCGTTTCAGCGGGAATCTCCAGCACGCCGCCACCGGTGAGGAACTCCAGCGCGGTGGTGCCGGGCGGAAGCACCGACAGATTCAGTTCCTCCAGCCGTGCCTTCACCAGCGCCGCGAGCGCCTCCGGATCCAATCGGAACCGCAGCATCACCGTGGCGGAGAGCCCCGGATCCGGCACGTAATCCAGTCCGCGCGCGTGGTCCTCCACGGAGCGCCGCAACCGGGCGTCCTCCAGGAAGCCCTCCACCACCGCGCGCTCCTGCTGGTACGCCAGCGAGTCCAGCTGCGCGGCCACGGCCTCCAGCAACATGGTCGTGAAGTCCGCGGGCCCCCGGTCCTCCCACGGCGACATCACCGTGCGAGCCCGCTCCAGCATCACCGCCAGCAACGACTGCGCATCGCGAGCCTGGTAGTCCACCAGCGCGCCAGGCGCCGGACGCTCCGGGGCCGCGAGCCACGGGCGCGGCTGCGGATCCCTCACGTCACAGCCTGGCACGACGTCCGGAGCCCACGCGCCAATGAATGGCGGCGGGTCGCGAGGACCATCGCCCGGAACCGGCACGGCCGCCCGCGAGATGGCAGCATCCGGAACCAGCCGCAGGTCCACGGTCTCCGGGGGCGGCAGGCCGCCAGTGAGCAACACCGGAGGAATCTCCGGAGTCCCCGGCGTCCGATACGGCAGTGGCCCCACCTCCAGGAACGGCGGGGCCGCGCCCTGAGCGAACAGCGCGGGAGAGGCGGACAGCTCCGCGTCCGGCTCCAGCACGAACGGCGCGCCCACGATGGCCGTGAAGAGCGAGTCGTAGGCGCGAATCTCCCCGGGCCCCAGCCGCAGCCCATGCGCATGCCGGTGCCAGGTGAGCTGCGCGAGCAACAGCTGTTCCGCCTGGAGCCAGCCCGCGTGCACCGACGTCCAGGCCTCGGTGCGTCGCACCAGCGCCGTGCGCAGTCCGCCCTCCAGTTGCAACGCGGTGCCGGTGATGACGAAGAGGGAGCAGTCCTCGACGGCGATCTCCCCCGGCGTGCCCACGTCCAGCACCGGCTCCAGGCCACCCAGCGGCGCGGCCACGTGCAGTCCCACGACGTCCGCATCGGTGGGAAACGCAGGCAGCGTCAGCGGCCCCACGACCGAAGCAGACAGTGCATCCAACGCGGCGATGAGCCAGTCCGACCAGGACGCTTCGGGCTGCGCGGACACCGGAACAGGCGCCGCTGACACACGGCTCACCTCCACGTCACGAACCACCACCGGCTCCAGCGAAGGTCCCCCCAGCACCCGCATGCCCGTGGCGCGCGTTCCGGCGGAGACATCCTCCACCTGGCCCATGGCCACTTCGATGCTCCGCCCACCCAATGCGAGCACGCCCATCGGGAACCCGCCCTGTACCCGCTGCACGGTGAAGCCACGCACCTGGAGCACGCCCGCCGAGGCCACCAAGAGCCCGATGCTCCACTGCACCCCGAACGCATCCACCTCGCTCACGGACACGTCCACCATGGACAGGCCCTCGCCCTCCTCCCGAGCCACCAGCACCCGCGCTCCGGTCGCGTTCGGCCCGGAGACCTGCGACACCGTGAGCCCGGACAGGTCCGCACGGGTGAAGCCCGCCAGCTCCAGGCCCACGCCCGTCTCCATGCCCATGACGTTGCGCACCGCCACGTCCGCCCACTGCGAACGCTGGCAGACCGCCCGCACGCCGAAGGCATCCCCCACCGTGGCCCTCACGCCGTCCACGGACAGGCCCGTGACGCGGGCCTCCGTCGCCAGCAACCGGAGCCCCGTCGCCACCTCGCCCTTCGCCTGCGTCACCGTGAGCGAGTCGATGACCACCGTGCCGTCCGGCGTCTCCACGCTCATCGCCGCGCAATCCCCCGACGCCGTGGCGCTCACCGTGACGTCCGACACCTCCACCCGCGCCCCCAGGAGGACCAGCCCGGCGTCCACCGCCACCACCGTCACGCCCGACAATCCGGTGACGAGCCCCGTGACTTCGAGCGTCCCGCCGTCGAGCTTCAGCGTCACGCCCGGACCGCCCGTGAGCCGCAGCGCGTGCGCGGGCGTGCCGATGACGAAGTTCGTGGTGAGCACGCCCTCGCCCACGGGCAGCACCCACTCCACCTCGCCCGGCGGAGTGGTCTCCAACGCGGCCTGTGCCTCCGCGAGCGACGCCTCCAGCGGCAATGTCAGGACCCGCGCGCTCACGGCGGCGCCTCCAGGTCCCGGCGGAACAGCTCCGCGTGTTCCTCGCCCGTCGCCAGCAGCGTGTAGAGGATGTCCACGTAGAGCGTGGCGTCCTCGGCGCTCACCTTCACTGCGTCCAGGCGCACCTGGTCGCGCATGAACTCCTGCACGTTGAGGCGGATGATGTACTCGGCCGTGGCGGCGGCCTCCGGGCTCGCGGCGCCGAACACCATTCGCTGCACGCCGCATCCGAAGCGCGGCCGGTTCACCCGCTCCCCGGGCAGCGTGAAGAGCAACTGCTCCAACTGCTGGCGGATGACCTGCGAGGGACCCACCGTGCGCGGAGTGCCCAGGTCTCCCAACTGGAAGGGGAAGTTCAGGCCGCGCCCCATCACGCCACCCCGTTGAGCGCGTCGCGCGCCAGGTCCACGTCCACTTCGTAGCGGGCCAGCGCCTCCGCCCACACCCAGCGGTGCCGAGCGCCGCGCACGTACCAGGTGCCATCCATCAGCTTGCCCGCCCCCACGAGCCCTACCGGACGCCGGGCGCGAAGGATGCGCTCGTAGCGCAGGCCCTGCACCGTGCCGTTCGCCTCCGCGAGCCAGTCCGCCTCGCGGTAGTCCGACCACGCCAGGTTCTCCACCTCCGGCACGTCGTGCGGCACGTCCACGTACTGCAGGCCCACTGCCTTCGTCTGGGGCCGCTTCGGCAGCACCGCCGCCATGCGCGCCTTCAGGATGTCCGCTCGGCTCGTGGGCCCCATGCGCGGGAAGCGAGGCGCCGTCACCGTGGCGGAGCGGATCCGCCGCGTCCGCTCGTCGATGTGCTCGCCATGCAGCTCCGTGGGGCGGTGGCTCTCCCAGCGCGCCTTGAGCTCAATGACGGTCGGCGTGGAGCGAGGAATGAGCGACAGGTCCGGCTGCTTCGGACCATTTGGCCGGGGCAGGTGGAAGTGGCCCACGCTCTCCGGCGCCGCGTTGGCGCCCGCGCCCACCGGCCCCTGCTTGCGCTCCACGAAGACCTCGAAGCCGTTGCGCCGCGCGAGCCACCGGAGGAGCGACGCATCCGTTCCGCGCTGGAGCACCACCGCCCGCGCCGGGTCGCGCACGGGCGCCGTCTCCTGCACGTCCAGCGCGAAGCCGTATTCACCGTACAGCTGCCGCACGATGCCCGCGTCGGACAGCCCGCTGAACGAGCGCGTGCGCTCCTCCAGGTGCATCAGGCACGACGCGTCCAGCCCGTACACCTCCAGCGACGAGTCCGGCATGCGCGAGGGGCCGAAGTACGGCTCCACCGCGGTGATGTAGCCGTCGAACACCACCTCCTGCACGTCCGGCGCCTCGCTGTCCGGAGCGCCCAGCCCGAAACTGATGGTGACGCGCTTGAGCAGCGCGAAGCGCCCGTCCGCCAGCGCGTCCCAGTCCCCCGAGTCCGTGGGCGCCATGTCCAGGGACAGGTGGAAGGAGGACGCGTCGTCGGTGCGCTCGTCCACCTCCAGACGCGACACCCGGCCGCGGGCGTCCGTCATGGGCTGCCCGTCGATCCACAGCTGGAGGAACGCCGCGCGCTGATCCGCCATCAGGGCTTCTCCGGGATGAACAGCACCGTTCCCGGCTCCAGGAGCGCCTCGGGCTCGAAGGTGGGGTTGGCGTCCACGATGCGCCACGCCTGATACGGGTCGCTGAAGTAGCGCTGCGCGAGCAGGTCCAACCGGTCCCCCGCCACCACCTTGTGCAACAGGGACGTGGGCACGCTCGGAGCCACGCGGGGCACGTACAGCGACACCGTGGCGCCCTCCGGCCCCAGCGGCACCGCGTACGTCGGCAGGTCCTTGTGTCGCGAGGAAGGGTCGCTCATGGCCGTCTCTTCAGCTCGCCCCGTTGAGCTTCACCTGCGGCGCCAGGGCCTGCGCGATGAGGGTGCTCGCGTCCGCGCCCTTCACCGCCGCCAGGTCCTCCATCCGCAGGCGCTGGTCGCGCAGGTTCGCGAACGCCTGCTCCACCTTGCTGTTCGCCGCGTTCTCCCCCACCTCCAGGATGCGCATGCGCAGGTCCACCTCCGCGCGCAGCGGGAACAACGCCGGGTCGAAGCGCTGCTCCACGATGGTCATCCCCGTGATGACCACCGGGAAGGTGCGCGGCCCCAGCATCAGGAGCAGCTCAGTGGGGTTGAGCGAGACGAGCTTCGTCGCGGGCTTCTTCTCCTCGTCCCCCGTCTGGTCCTTGCCCAGCGCCATGCCCTCCAGCATGGCCAGCTCCGGCAGCACGCCCTGGATGCCCTCCCCCTTCGTGTCGCGCAGCAGCGCCTCCGTCACGTCGAAGACGAGCTTGAGGGCAATGGTCTCGCTCTTGGCGTGCAGGCCGCCGCCGCGCTGACCGTCGGTGAGGATCTTGGTCTGCTCGGGCGTCTTGCCGGGCTTCGTCTCCCACTGGCCCGCGCGCGTGCGCGTCACCGTCTCCGGGTTGTACTGGAAGCGCAGCGCGATCACGCCCGACGCGGCCTTCGGGTCGGCGGACGACGGCGGCAGCGTCACCAGCATGCCCTTCTGGAGCTGCTGATCGAACGCGATGAGCGTCGGATCCAGGTTGCGCGTCATCCATTGCCCCGAGCGCCGGGCGGCTCGCGCTGAGCGAGGCTCCGGGCAATGGCTTCGTTGTTCTTGTCCATCAGCGCCACCACCGTCTGGGTGAACAGCTTCACGAACTCCTTGGGGTTGTCCGGGACGCTGCGCAGCATCCACGCGAGCTCACGCTCCATCTCGCGACGGGTGAGTCCGACCTGTCCTTGCACCGGGGGTGGGGCCATGGCGTGCGCGTCCTCTCGTCAGCTCCAGCCATCCACGAGCGGACGGCCTTCCAACTCGTTGCGAAGCAGCTCCAGGTAGCGCCACCGCCGGGCCCGCGGCAGGGCCAGGATGTCCGCCTCCGACCAGTGGTAGTGGAAGGCCAGCACGTGCACCTCCGTCTCCAATCGCGCCGCGCCGCCCCGCAGCTCGCGAGCCAGCAGCGAGAACGGATCCAGCTCCAGCTCCAACCACGCGGAGCACTTCGGACAGCGCGCCAGCAGCCCCAGGTCCGGAGCGCTCGTGCCGTCCGCCAACGCCAGCGCCACCGCGTGCCGTGAGCGCGCGGGCAGGGCCAGCCACGCGGAAGGCGTCAACGTCTGCCCATCCACCACCACCAGCCGCGACCACAGGAGCGCGGACCGCTCCTCCCGCGTGCCCTGCACTTCCGCGAGCAGCGCGTCGTCCTCGCCCGTGGGCTCGCGCACCTCCGCCCGTCCCTCTGGCAGCGCCACAATGAGCACCTCCGGCGCCGCGTCCACCCGCTCCGGAGAGAGCGCGGAGAGCCGCACGTCCACGTCCGCCATCGCCTCGCATCCAGGCGCGGGGCAGCGCGCCACCAGCGTCGCCCGGTCCCCGTACATCCGGGCCCGCAGGTGCAGCGCCAGGTGGTGCCGGTCTCCACGCGTGAGGCAGGCCGCCAGCTCCTCGTCCACGCGCGAGTAATCCCCCAACCGTCCCAGACACGCCGCCAGCCATCCGCTCACCGCGCGCTGGCCGGGACGCTCGCCTGCCTGGGCCAGCGCCCACTCCTCGCGGCCGGTGAGCGGGCGCAGCTCGCCCTGGCGGTGGCAGCGGCCGTCCTCGTCGAAGAGGCCGTGCGGCAGCAGCACCGGGATGGGAGGTTCCAGGAGCACGTCAGACCACCGGCTCCAGCGTGAAGCCCTCGTGCTGGACCTCCAGGGACTCGATGAGGATCTCGTTCGCCTCCGCGGCCAGCTCCGACATCGCGGTGAACTTCGAGACCCACGCGTTGCGCAGCACGAACTTCTTCACCGCGCGGTTGAAGTCCAGGTCGAAGACGAGAATCTCCACGGTGCGCCGGAAGTCCGGCTCCGCCGAGCGGAATCCGGGCGTGGCTTCGTGCCGGATGAGCTGGGTGGCCCAGTCCCGGAACGTCGTGTCCTGGGTGAGGCCCGCCTCCAGCGTGAGGGGCTCGTAGTGCACCCGGCCCGGGGACAGCTCGTCCACGGAGGACGGGCTGTTGCCGGAGCGGAACTTCACCACCTCCACGGTGCCGGTGATGCCGGAAATCTTCCGGCACGCGGCCACCTCGATGTTGTTGAAGAGCACGCGGAAGTTGAAGTTGCGGTACGGGTCGCGCTTCGTGGATTCGACGAATCGGGGCATGGCTTCACTCCTCGAATGGGGACGTCAGGGCGTCGGGAGGCTCGTCGCGGGCATGGACAGCACGGGCCGGGGCACCGGCTCCCAGCCCTCGTGGGTGAGCTCCAGCGTCAGGAGCGCCACCTCGCCCGCCATGGCGTCCAGCTTGGGCAGGGCGTGGAGCTTGCTCACCCACGCGTTGTGCACGTGGAAGCTGCGGATGCGCGCCTCCATGCCTCCGGGCGGCGGCACGTCCGTGGGGTGCGCCCAGGCGTCCCACACGTCGATGAAGAGGTCGCGCTTCACCGGCTCGCCGGGCGCCTTGCCGGTGCGCGCGAACTCCAGCACCGCGCGCGCCCAGCGCTCCAGCGTGTCGTCCAGCGCCAGCCCCTGCTCCAGCACGAGCGGCTCCCAGTTCACCTTGTGGGGCTGCGCGTAGCGGTGCAGGTTGTTGCCGCCCTCCCACGTCTCATAGGCGCCCACGCTGACGGACAGGCCGGACACGGTGCGCACTCCCGCCACGTAGTCGCCGGCCGCGGACGTGCTCATCCGGAGCCGGAATTGGAAGGTCCGCAGCGGGTTGCGGGCGTTGGCGGGGACGGGCGTGGGCATCAGGCCGCCAGCAGGCTCTTCTGGCTGATTTCGATGACCACGAACTCCGCGGGCTTCAGCGGCGCGAAGGCCACCTGCGCGGTGACGATGCCCGCGTCCACGTTCTCCTGCGGGTTGGTGCTCCGGTCGCAGACGACGCTGAAGGCCTCTTCCGGCGTGCTGCCCTGGAACGCGCCCTGCCGGAACAGCCCCAGCATGAAGGACTCGATGGCGACGCGGATGCGGCCCCAGAGCTCTTCGTCGTTGGGCTCGAACACCGCCCACATCAGGCCGCGCCTCAGCGACTCCTTGAGGAAGAGAGCGGTGCGGCGCACCGGGATGTAGCGCCACTCCGGGTCCGGCGACAGCGTCCGCGAGCCCCACGACACCAGCCCCACGCCGGGGAACTGGCGCAGGCAGTTGAGGCTCGCCGGGTTGAGCTGGTCCTGCTCCGCGTCGATGACGGGGTACTGGAGGCCCAGCGCATTGGCGAGGGACGCCTCGATGCCGGCGGGCGCCTTCCAGACGCCACGCGTGGTGTCCGTGCGCGCGAAGAGGCCCGCCACGTGGCCGGACGGCGGCACCAGCCGCGTGGGGTTGCGGCCCACGCCCACGGAGTCCGCCACGCGGATCCACGGGTAGAACATGGCCGAGTTCTTCGAGCGCGAGGGCAACCCCTCCACGAACTGCTTCGCGTCGTCCGGCACCACCGCGAAGTCCTTGTCCACGCCGCCGGGGCCGTCCGCGAGGAAGAAGCAGTCGCCCCGGTTGTCGCAGTACGCGACGCCCGCTGCGATGAACGACACCTCGTTCTTGCCGGGCAGCGCCACGATGTTGACCTCCTCCGTGTCCAGCGCGTGCAGGCCCGTGCGCAGCTTCGCGTCGCCCGCGAAGTCGGACGTGTCCAGGAGGCCCGCCCCGTCGTCGCCGCCCAGGAGGCGCAGGTTCGTCACAGAAGACGGCCGCACCACCGGGTTCGCGGGCGAGTCATCCGAGTAGCCACGCGCGCGCGGCGCGAAGCCCAGCTGCCGGAGCATGGTGGGCACCGTGGGCTGGAGCGTTTCGCTGATGGAGAGCTGGAGCCCGTCGAAGGACTCCGCGCTCGTGCCCGCCGTGCCGGCGGCGGCGGTGCCAGTGAAGCCGGTGGCGGAGAGCGACAGCGTGGAGGTGCCCGCCGCCGTGGCCAGGCCCGTGATGACGGTGTTGCCCTGCGCATCCGTCACCACCGACGCGACCTTGCCGACCAGCGCCACGCTCAGCGAGTGGTTCAACTCCGCGGGCGTCACCGCGCCCTTGTCCACCGCCAGGATGGGGATGGGCACCACCGTGGTGCCGCTCGGCGAGCCCACGGTGACCTTCGCGTCCTCCGGATCCAGGTCGTACGTCGCGCCCGTGGGCTTGGGGATGGTGAGCGTGGGCCCGGTGGCCACCTTCAGCGAAATCTCCGGCGAGTCCGTGCCGCCGATGACGAAGGTGTTGGTGAGACCCGCCGCGGTGACGGCCTGGGTGAGGAAGGCCTTGAGCTCCGTGGCGGTCAGCTGCACTCGGCCGTTGACGAACGCGGCGGCCGGCACGGCGGCCACCACCAGGGCCTGGGTGATGGGGACGTCCAGCGTCGTGCGGGGCAGGTCCGGCTGGGCCTCGTCCCAGGTGGAGACCTGAAGCTTGCCGCCGTCATAGAGGCTGTACTTCGTGCTGGCGAGCACGGCGGCCTTGAGCCGGGGAGGCACGCCCGGGACGAGCACCGCGCCGGGTGCCCTCGCGGCGAGCGCCACCTGGAACTCGTCGCGCACGCGGAGGTAGCGGGAGATGTCGTTGATGCGGTCGCCGACATAGTCCTCGCTGGACGGGTCCATGCGCACGTCCTCGAACGTCTCCAGGCGGCGCGTGGCCCCGGCCTCCGTCCACATCACCTCCACGCGGAACGCCTCGCTGGGGAAGTTGAGGGAGTCGCTCACGTTGACGCGGAGGTAGTCGGACCACTCGCCCGCGCCCCGCGCCAGGAACGTGAGGGCATTGAGGCTGCCGCCCGCTCTCGCGACCAGGGGCGTGGACACGCCGCCCACCGCGTCGGAGGGCAGCACGCGCACGACGTAGGCGCGCCGCCCGCCCGAATCGAAGAAGGCCTCCACCGCCTGCGCGACGAGCCCCGCCTCCCCGGGCTCGTGTCCGCCAAAGGCCCGCTCGTACTCGGCGAAGCCGGTGACGAACGAGGCCAGGGCCGGGATGCCTCGCGCCGTGCGTCCGACGAACGCCGCCGTGGACGTGCCCACCCCTTCAATGGGGCGCGCACCGGCACTGATCTCCTCGACATAGACGCCCGGATGCAGTCGCTCAGCCACGTTCATCCTCCTGGTTTCAGATGGTCCCGCGCCTGGCGGTATCGACTTCGGTGACAGATGTTCCCGGGTGGCCGCTGGCGCCTCGCGCGGCACCGCGCGCGATGAGATCCACCCGCGGCGTCTCGACGAGGCGTGCGGTGCTGCGCGCGTTCGGCTCGTCCATCAGCGCGGAGACCCGGTAGTCCACGCAGCAGCGGTAGAGGTGGTTCA
This sequence comes from Corallococcus sp. AB018, assembly GCF_003986945.1. Taxonomy (NCBI): domain Bacteria; kingdom Pseudomonadati; phylum Myxococcota; class Myxococcia; order Myxococcales; family Myxococcaceae; genus Corallococcus; species Corallococcus sp. AB018. The sequence continues at coordinate 116,577 of NZ_RAWR01000001.1, forward strand.
AGAGGTCGTCGCGGCGGCGCAGCTGCGTCTGGAAGAAGAAGCACTCCTCCTGGAACACGAGCGTGCGGCCCCGGGCCCAGGCGCCCTCCACGGGGCGACTGAGCGTCACGCGGTCGCCATCCAGCCCCAGCACCAGCGCCTGGAAGCGCTGCTTGCCCACGCGGTAGCCGTCGTCGCTCGAGCCCAGCACCACCACGTCGCCGGGCTTGAGGCGCGAGGCCGCCGTGACGGAGCGGCGCAGCGCCGGATCCAACGGCCCCACGGGCTCCGCCACCAGGTGCACGTGGTCCACGGTGAAATCCAGCGGCGTGCCCGCTTGCGCGCCCAGCGTGAGCACCATGTCGCTCGCGGCGACGGTGACGCCCGGCGCGGCGACGGGCGGCGCGGGGGTGGCCTCCGCGTCCTGGAGCGGCTGCGGCACCCCGTCCGCCGACAGCCACACCACGCCCTCCCCCGCCTCCAGCCGCGCGTGCAGCACCACGCCGGCCTCCAGCCGCTCCACCGGAAGCCGCCAGCGCGTCTCCGCGACCTGCGTCCCGGTGGCCTGCGCCAGCGTCGCGGTGGCCACCACCTCGCCCATGGGCCGGGTGTCCACCTGCTCGTAGCGGACGATGAGCCGCAGCACGGGCTGCCCCTGCGCCATCAGCACGGCCACCGGCAACGACTGCGCGGCCACGGCGCCAGCGGCGACGCGCAGCCCCACCGACAGCGCCAGCCCGTCCGGGGCCGGATTGTCGGCGTGGAAGGGGTCGGGCACGGCGGGCATCGGGTAGACGAGGACGGAGGCGGTGCCGGTGCCGGACAGGCGCAGGCCCTCGGCGGCAGGAAGGAAGGACGCGCCGGGCGTCAGGTCCACGCGTCCGCCGCGCGCGCGCTCCAGGTTCTGATCGCTGGCCTCCAGGTGCACCAGGGACAGGGCCGTGGTGGGCTCGCCGCGCGTCAGCAGGCGGACCGTCGTGGCGCCTTCGGGCACGTCCTCGGCCAGCAGCGACGGGCGCAGCACCATCTGTCCGCGCGTGGGGATGGAGAGCGCCACCGTGTCCATGATGGACGCCAGGTCCACCTGCGAGCCCGCCCACAGGTCCACCTGCACGTCGATGGCCATGGCCTTGGGCGCGCGGATCTTGCTGAGGAACACCCTGCCCTCTTGAGAGCGCTCCGGAGGCTCCAGGCCCAGAGGGCCCTCGATGCCACCAGCGACGGGCAGCACCTCCACGCTGGAGCGGAACTCCATGGAGGGGATGCCCGCGTCGGAGCTGATCGCGAGCCGGCTCCCCTCCACGTCCCAGCGCGCGATGACGCCAGCGAGCGCCTCCAGCAGCAACGGGTCCGTGAGCGGCGCGCCCGTGGGCTCCTGGAAGAGTCCACCGGTGAGCGCATCCGCCAGCCGCGCGTTGATGGCGTCAGCGAGCGCGGGGCCCGTCGCGGTGGAAGAAAACGAGCCGCCCGGCAACCCCGTGAGGGTGACGGTGGCACGGCCATCCAGGCGCAGCTGGAGCGAGCCATTGGGCGGCACGCTGTCCGCGGAAGCGCGAGGCCTGCCGACAAGGTGGCCCGGCACACGGAAGGTGGCGACGCCCGTGCGCCCGTTCTCTCGCTCGGGTTCGGGGAACAAGCCCAGCGGGCCAACAACGGAGAGGAATGGCACGCGCGAAGGCCGGTAGCCTTCATCCACGTAGCCATGCGCGGCGAAGACGCGCACGTCGCCGCTGCGCAAGGCCACCCGGCCCTGCCAAAGCAGTCCGCTGAGGATCTCGCGAATCACGCGAAACGACCCTCCAGGGCAATGTCATGTCTGGCTTCAAGCTGCTGCGTCACGGCACCCCCCGGCACCCCTCGGAAACCGCCCGACTCCCGCTGTGACACGCGAAGGGCGGCGACAATGAATCAGGAGCCCAGCCGCCGTCAACACTGCACGCATGTATTGCTTTGATATTTTGTGTGTCTATTCCGACGGGCCTCCCATCCCGAGGGGAGGGTGGATCGCGGTGGCTGTCCGCTGCGTCGCAAACCACCTTTGCCGGAGGGGGAGCGGTGGATGCGATTCGAGGATCTGGTGGCCCTGGCCGCCCAATTGTTCGACGCCTCGGGCGTGGGCGTGATGGTGGTGGGAACGGTGGTGTCCGTGGCGCTCGTCCTCCAGGACGTGCGGGGACCGCGGCGGGGGGAGGCGTACCGGCAGCTTCGCCACTACCTGGGCCGCGCCATCCTGCTGGGACTGGAGCTGCTCGTGGCGGCGGACATCATCCGCACGGTCGCGGGGGCGCCCTCGCTGCGGCAGGTGCTCATCCTGGGCCTCATCGTCCTCATCCGGACCTTCCTCAGCTTCACCCTGGAGGTGGAGATCGACAGGCGCTGGCCCTGGCAATCCAAGCCAGTTGACGAGGATGCGCCCGGCCCTCCGCGTGCATAAGCCCATGGGAGGGCCCGGCCCGCTGCCTGTCTGTCATTGGGTGCCGACCAGGCGGCAGCCGCGCCTCCGGACCGGTGTGGATTGCCCACCGGGGTCGGGGATGCACACCCTCCAGATCAGGCCACTCCCATGGTGGGAAGCGGCGTTACGAGGCCCTGCCTCCAAGCTCGCCGGGAAGGGCCGGGGTCAAAGGAGGCGCGCGTGGAGAGCCCCAGCGCAAGCTTCGACCCGGAGACCATCGATACCCTCTCCGACGCGCATTCCCGGCTGCTCCTCGAGACGCTGGTGGCGAGCACGCCGGTGGGCCTCGCGGTGGTGGACATGGAGCAGCGCTTCGTCCAGGTCAACGACGCGCTCGCCGCCATGAATGGCCTCCCGCGCGCCGCGCACCTGGGGCGCAAGGTGCAGGACATCGTCCCGGAGATGTGGCCCACCCTCCGTCCCCAGTATCAGCGCATCCTGGAGGGAGGGAGCGCGCAGACGATAGAGGTGGTGGGCGCCACCTCGAAGGAGGTGGGCATGGAGCGCCACTTCCTCGTCAGCTACTACCCGGTGCGCACCAACGCCGGCGTGTTGCTGGGCATCGGCGTCATCGTGTCGGAGGTCACCGAACAGCGCAGGGCCCACGACGCGCTCCAGGCCAGCGAGCAGCGCTACCGCTCACTGGTGGAGGCCATGTCGCAGCCGGTGTGGTCCACCAACGCCCGGGGCGAGGTGGTGGAGCCCGCGCCGCGCTGGCTGGCCTTCACGGGCCAGACCCACGCGGAGCACCTGGGGCTGGGCTGGCTTTCCGCCATCCATCCGGACGACCGCAAGCGCGTGGTGCGCAGCTGGGTGGAGTCCCTGCGCACGAAGGCGTCCTACCGGGGTGAGTTCCGCCTGCGCTTCCACGCGGGGGGCTACCGGGACGTCGTGGGCCGGGCGGTGCCCGTGTTCGGAGAGCAGGGTGTCATCCGGGAGTGGGTGTCCACGGCGGAGGACATCACCGAGCGCAAGCACGCGGAGGCCCAGGTGGAGAACGAGCGCGCGCGGCTGCGCTCCGTGCTGACCAGCGCCCCGGCGTCCATCGCCATCCTCTCCGGCGAGCGGCAGGTCTTCACGCTGGTGAACCCCCTCTACAAGGTGCTGTCGGGAGGCGCGGACCTGTTGGGCACCTCCATCAAGGACGTCGAAAGCGAACGGGGGGTCGAGTACTCGCGGCTCTTGGAGAAGGCCTATCGCCAGGGCGAGGCGTTCATCGAAAAAGAGGTCCCGGTCACCGCCGACTTCCAGGGCGACGGGGCCCGGTCGACGCGGCAGTTCGACGTGGCGTACCAGCCGCTGCGCGACGTGCGGGGCCAGGTGGACTCCGTGCTGTCGTTCGCCGTCGACGTGACGGTTCGGGTGGAGGCCCGGAAGAAGCTGGAGGAGTCCGCCGCGTCCCTGAGGAACCAGCAGCAGTGGCTGGAGGCGATGCTGGACCGGACGCCCGTGGCCATCATCCTGGTGGAGCCCGTGACCGGCCGCATCATCTTCGCGAACCAGGCGGCCCGGCAGATGGCCGGCGGTGATTTCCCCGGGGGCCTGCGGGAGGAGAGCTACAGGGGCGGCGCGCACCGCTTCACGGACGAAGCGGGCCGCGAGCTGACCATGGAGGAGATCCCCGGCATCCGCGCGGCGAGGGGCAATCCCGTGCACGCGGAGCCGGTCGTCTGGCACACGCCCACGGGGCATTACGCCTTGCTGGTGGAGGCGGGCACCCTGCCCGCCCAGCACGGCCATCCGGAGGCGGTCCTCCTGGCGCTCCAGGACGTCACCGAGCTGAGAAAGACACAGGCCCAGCTCCAGCACGCCGTGTCGCTCCGGGACGAATTCCTGACGGTGGCGTCGCATGAATTGAAGACGCCGCTGACGCCGTTGCAGCTCAAGCTCCAATCCCTGGTCAGGGACGCGCAGGCGGAACAGACGCTGGAGTCGCTGCGGGAGCGCGTGGTGAAGACGGCGGAGACCGTCTCCGGGCAGATAAGGAAGATGACCACGCTCATCAACGACCTGCTGGAGGTGACGCAGCTCACGGGCCCCTCCGCACCGCTGCAACTGGAGGACGTGGACCTGGCGGACGTGGTGCGCGACGCGGTGGAGCGCTTCCAGGCCCAGGCGGGGAAGGCGGGCTGCGAGCTCATCGTCCACGAGACACCCGGTGTCGTGGGCCGCTGGGACCGCCACCGGCTGGAACAGGTGGCGAGCAGCCTGCTGTCCAACGCGCTGAAGTACGGCTCGGGCCACCCGGTGACGATTCGCGTGGAGCAGGTCCACGGCCGGGCGAGGCTGAGCGTGAGGGACGAAGGCATCGGCATCTCGCCGGGGAGCCTCCAGGCCATCTTCGAGAAATTCACCCGCGCCGTGTCGACACGGCATTACGGCGGTCTGGGATTGGGCCTCTTCATCACCAGACAGATTGTCGAAGCCCACCACGGCACCCTGCGCGTGGAGAGCCAGCCCGGCCACGGCGCGACCTTCGTCGTGGAGCTGCCCCTGGGCTGACTCCATACACTCCCACCCAGCACCACGCCGGAGGCGCGGCGGCAGCTCCAACTCCTGCCGCTGCGCGCACGCCTGCTAGACCAGAGGCTTCTTGAGTGCTCGCACGAGCCGGTTCGTCTCCGAGTCATGCACAGTCAGGGCATCAAGGAACAGGTTCGCGGCGTCCCTCTTGCCATGGGTGCTGATGCGCGACTTGACCTGCATCAACAACTGACGCGCGACGTCCCTCACGCCCTGTTCGAACACACCGGCGCCGGCCACGATATCGGCCCCCAACTCCAGATATGACGCCACATCTCTCGCCCACAGATCATTCAACCCCTGGATCATGCGCGTGTCTTCGCTGAAGTTGAAGTCTGGATTGTCCTTCAGCGTGGTGGGAAGGGGGACCCACGACTCCGCCCGGCCAAGATGGATTGCGCTGGGCGGATATCCTGTCGCGTACATGAACGTCGTGCAGCCGAAGCATGAGGCCAGCTTCGTGGTGGCGTTCCCCACCGCGACCTCGTACGGAGTGGTCCACGGTCCAATCAGCTTGCAGTGCTGGATTGCCCAGTTCATCCCATGGCAATACCCCACCACCATGCGATCGCCCGACCAGCCACGGATGAGGTTTGCGCGCTCGAAGGACCCCCAGGACGGATCCAGGACTGGATTCGGGCCGGCACGGATCACCCCCTGATACTGCGTCTGCGCACTCCACCGTCTGCCCTCGTGACCGTTGTAGTCGATGAGTCTCCGGACGGTGGAAACCATGCGCACCTGTTCCGTGACGGGGTCATCCACCACGCCGTAGTACGCGCCACGCTCCTGGGTGGTCACCGCGCCTTGCTGGCGCGAGCCCAGGAGAAGATCTTGCGCGAACGCCATGGAGCTGAGGCCCCTCATGGGCCGGTGCTTGTCGTCCGACGCCGCCCCTCCGGGACGCCCTGTGATGGCAATGCCACTCGTGGTCCTGGGATCCTGGGGGTTGTAGGGCTCGGTCGCCTGAGCCTTGATGCCACCGATGCCGCCCGAATCGAAGCCCGCTGAATAAAGGGCTTGATCCAGGCGGCGGACCACCGCTTCGTGCGTCCTTCGCGTAGGGCCTGGCTCGTACTCGAAGTGGAGGGTGACGGGTTGCAGGAGCTCCACTCGCGTGGCGAGAAAACCCAGCAGCGTGCTCACGGTGATAACATCCGCATGCAGCGGATCCAGGCCGCCCGGTTGTCCATCCAGAAGACTCATTGTCTGGCTTTCCTTCAGGGATTGGGAACGAAGGCCCCATGTCCGTTCCAGCAGGTCGCTGACCGGCCCGAGCCGCGAAGCGGGAGCCGCCGTCGAAGCATGGGAAGCCCCATCATCCAGACATCGCCGCAGCGGCTCCAGGACCCGGCGGGTCAACGACCCTGGGGGGCAGGGTGCCCCGGACCCACTCCCTGAAACATCCAGGCGAGGGGCGAGACTGTTTTCATCGCTATGTCTCTGTATGATGACGGCGTGAAGGAACCCGCCACCGGGTTTCACGGAAGCAGGCCGGAGCGCCCCACCCATGTCCTTGTCGGTACACAGAGCCCTCGTCGCGGGGCTCCTGCTGGGCGCCCTGCCCGCCTGGGCCCAGTCCGCCCTGCCCGGCTTCGAATTGGAGCACCTGGAGATCAATCCCGGCCGGGGAACCGCGGTGATGCGCAACGGCGAACTGCTGGTGCCCGGCGGCATGAGCCTGGGGCTGGTGGGCCAGTACCAGCGGCTGCCGCTCGTGCTCCTCAACGGCGAGCGCCGCCTGGAGGCCGTGCGCAACCGCGCGTCCTCCGTCCTGGCGGGCAGCTACGGGGTGCTGCCGTGGCTGGAGGTGGGCGCGCAGGTGCCCGTGGTGTTGTGGCAGCAGGGGGATGATCCAGCGCCCCTGGGCCTGACGCCGCTGGCCTCGCAGGGCCTGGGCACCCCGGAGATACAGGCGCGCCTGGGGCTCTTGTCGCGCCGGGACGAACACCCCGTGGACCTCTCCATGGACCTGGGCGTGGGGCTGCCCATCGGCAGCGCGGCGGTGCTGGGCCGGGACGCGGGCATCCGCGTGCGCGCCCTGGCCGCCATGGGCACGCAGGTGGGGTTCCTCAAGCCCGCGCTGGAGGCCGGCGTGCTGCTGCGCTCGCGCATTCCGCTCTCCGCGCCGGGCGCCTCCGGGCAGATGCTGGAGGTCCGCCTGGGCGCCGGGTTGACGACGGCCGGCCAGGGGCTGCGCGGCGAGCTGGCGGTGAAGGCCGCCTTCGCGTCGGACATGAACCAGCCCGCGGTGGAGGTGCTCGGCGGCGGGCGCATCCCGCTGTCGGAGGGCCTGGAGCTGCACGCGCTCGCCGGGCCCGGCCTGGGACGCACCCCGGGCACGCCCATCGCCCGGGTGCTCCTGGGCGTGTCGTTCCGCCAGGAGCCTCCTCCCCGGATGGAGGTGCTCCCGGAGCCCGTGCCCCAGCTGCGCCTGGAGGAGTTCCAGAAGCAGCCGGAGTACGTCCCGGACACGAGCGTGGAGCCGGTGCCCACCCGCGAGCTGCTCCCCCCTGAACCCGCGCCCCAGTCCTCGCCATGACCTTCGAGCCACGCATCGTGCTCGCCGCGTTCGACGGCACCCAGCCGCCTCCGGACAGCGTGCCCGCGTGGCTCGCGCGAAGCTGGGAGGATCCGGACGGCTTCGCCGCCGCGATGGCCCCCATCCACGCCGGCCGGAGCACGCCCTTCAAGAGCCGCACCGGCCAGCACCACGACTTCTTCCACGACCTGGTGGCCCGCCACGCCACCACGGACCGCATCGCGCTGCGCTCGTACTCGCGGACGCAGGGCTGGCGCACGCTGAGCTACCGCCAGCTCCAGGAGCAGGCCACGCGGCGGGCCACCGCCTGGGCGGGGTTGGGCGTGAAGCCGGGCGCGAAGCTGTGCCTGATGCTGCCGCCGGGCCCGGAGCTGATGGTGTCGCTGTGCGCCGCGCTGGGCCTGGGCGCGTGCGTGAGCCTCCTGCCGCCCGGAGCCCGCGCCTTCGTGGCGCGCCGGCTGGACGCGCTCGCGCCCCAGCACATCGCCGCCGAGCCTCACCAGGCGCCGCTCCTGGGCAAGCACGCCGCGCGGCTCCTGCCGATGCAGACGCAGGTGCCGCCCGCGCTCGCGTCGTACACGTACAAGCCGACGGAGCCAGTGGGCCTGCTCTTCTCTCCCCTGGCCAACCCCAGCGACGTGCCCGTGCCGCTCACCGCAGGGGACGCGTGGCGGAGCGCGCTGGTGGACGGGCTGCTGACCTTCGGCCTGAACCCGGGGGACCACCTGGCGGCGCCGGGCTTCCACCCGCTCCAGCACCTGCCGGCGCTGTACTTCACCACGCTCCTGCGCGGCGCGACGTACCTGCACGTGGAGCCCGCGGACCTGGACGTCTCTCCCGCGCTGCTGACTGAACACCCCGTGCGCGCCCTGGGCCTCACGCCCGCCGTGCGCGACCTGGTGGCGCGCGCGCGCCTGCCGCTCAAGAACGTGGGCCTGTGGTTCAGGGATCCGCAGGCGCCCTTCGACTTCCACGCGTGGCGCGACGCGCTCAAGGCCTGTGGGCTGGCCAGCGTGCCCGGCGGCAACGTGTGCGTGGACCCGGCGTGGGGAGGCGCGGTGCTGTGCTCGCACCGGCGCGTGGCGGCGGACGTGCACACGGACATCTCCCCCGCGCCCGGGCGCGCCTGGGCGCTGCGCGACTTCACCGACAGCGGGCAGGACGCCCCGGGAGACACAGGGCTCTTCACTCCGCTGCCGGACGCCGGACGGCCGCCCGCGCACGTCGTCCTGACGCGGGTGCGCGGCCAGTACCACCACTTCGGCGTGCGCGAGCCCCGGCGCGAGGGCCGGGTGTTCCTCTTCACGGAGGCCGCGGACGCGCTGCGCGAGCCCCCTGGCCCCCGGCTGGACGCGGTGGGGCTGGCCGTGCCGGTGAGCGGCATGGCGGGCGCGTATCGCAGCGTGCTGCTCGTCTTCACCGGCGACCTGCCCCCCGGCGTGGAGGTCAGCGAAGCGGACGTGCGCCGCCGCATCGAACAGGCCCTGGGCGCGGACGCGCTGCCGGACCGCATCGAGCGCTTCGCGCTTCACGCGCGGCGCCTGGACGGCAAGCAGGACGGACCGGTGGACGAGGAGTGGTGCCGTTCGCAGTACCTCACGGGCTCCCTGAAGCTGAAGGCGGGGGACCCCTTGTTCCAGGCGCTCACGTCACTGCGCGCCCGGGTGGAGTCACGCTGATGGGAATCCAGGTCGTGTCCGGAGCCATGCTCCAGTGCAGCTTCGGTCTGGCGCCCTCCACGCTGTCGGTGCCGCCCGTCAACCAGGTGAACGCCACCGCGCCGGCGGCCACCATCATGGACAACATCCCGGGCATGAACGTGCCGCCCTTCGGCATGTGCCAGTCCATGGCCAACCCCACCGTGGCCGCCGCCACCGCCGCCGCGATGGGCGCCCTCACGCCCATGCCGTGCATGCCCATGCTCCCCGCGCCCTGGACGCCGGGCTCGCCCACGGTACTCATCAAGGGCAAGCCCGCGCTCACCGACAAGTCCATGTGCACCTGCGCTTACGGCGGCATGATCAAGATCAACGTGCCCGGCCAGACGAAGACGCAGGTGAAGTGACTCACGGCAGGGGCACGTAGCGCAGGGGCGCCTCCCGCTGGGGCAGGCGCACCTCCAGCTCCACCACGTCCTCCGCGCTCCAGACGGCGAACAGCTCCACCAGCCGGCCGCACAACAGGTCCACCAGCGGCAGCAGCGACGCGTCCATGGGCCCGAAGCCCAGCTGGTACACGTACTTGAAGCCCGCGGCGCTCCGGGCGAAGGGCTTGGACTTCACGGACACCTCCGTGAGGGACGGCAGCAAGTCCCTGAAGTGCCGCTGCGTCCGCACGCCCAGCACCTCCAGGAGGAACAGCAGGTCCTCGCGCCCCAGGAACCGCTGCGTGCGCAGCGCCAGGAGCTGCAACAGGGCCTGCTGCCCGTGCTCCACCGGGTTGTCCCCGCCGGGCGCCACCGCGCCCACCAGGCTCCACGGCACGCCTTCCAGGAAGCGGTCCGCCAGCACCGGCCGGTAGCCCCGAGCATCGAAGCGCGGCGGCAGCGGCTGGTGCCACAGGCCGTCCACGCCCAGCCGCACCGGCTTGAGGAACGCCTCCGGCATGTCCAGCGCCAGCCACGACGTGCGCGCCAGGCCCTGACCTTCGTGCTCCAGCTCGTACGTGTCCGCGCCTCCGGAGATGGCGCCAGGGCGCAGGGGCACCATGCCCTTCGGAGTCAGCTGGTACACGCCCGTGGCCGTGTTCAGCCGGAAGCCCATGGACGAATCCGGGTGCTGCACCGCGTGCCGCTCCTTCGTGCCGTCGTGCTCCACGGGTGCCGCCATGGCGCGCTGCAGGTTCACCACCGGCACCGCGTGCGCCACGAACGAGTCCGGCCCCACCACCAGCTCCGACGGCCAGCGGCCCGTCAGGCGCAGCGTCAGGGTGAAGCCCTGCCAGTTGCGGGGGGCCGGCGGGATGCGGGCCTCCAGGAACAGCTCCTGCTGCGGGAAGTGCAGCAACTGCCGCAGCCGCTGCAGCGGGTGTTCGGACGCCTCGCCATCCGCCGCCACCGGCCGGGGCGCGCCGAAGCGCACCGGGCCCGAGTGCGCGTCGAAGGGCTTCACCTCGTGCTCCATCGCCTCGTCATCGAAGCTCACGGTGGCGGAGCGCACGGCGCCCTTCAGCTGGAAGAACACCGCCAGGGACGCACGGAAGTCGTTGAGGTGGTTGATGTGCAGCCGCACCTCGCCCGGTGAGTCGTTGCGGGGGAAGCCGCCCTCGAAGACGAGCCGCAGGAGCGCGCCGTCCTCGCCCTGGCGCTCCAGCCGCGCCTGGGTGAGCCGCACGGGCAACAGCCGCAGCGGGGCCAACGTGCGCAGGGAGAGCGGCCCGGTGGGACCGCCGCCCAGGCCCGGGTTGAGGAGGAAGGGCGTGCCCCGGGGCAGCTCCGCGGCGTCCACGAAGCGCGCGTCCGGCTCCGCGCGGAACATGGCCATGGCGGGAATGGGATTGAGCAGGTAGGCGAAGTGCTGCTGGAACAACCGCAGCGTGCTCCGCTCCAACGCGCGCTGCCCCGCCCGGCGCGTGCGCGCGGTGAACAGGGCCATGGCCTCCGTGAGCCGCCGCACGTCCGCGTCCTCGCCGTCCAGCGGCGCGGATGGGTGCAGGGCCGTGTAGCCCAGGCGGAACTTCTCCAGCGCCTGGAGCTCCTCCAGGAACGACGCGTAGAGCGCTTCATCCATCCGCATGGCCTAATCCCCCTCCTGCACGCGCAGGAACATCCGGCCCTCGGTCACCTCGATGAGCTGGGTGTCCTTCTCCAGGGTGCGCTGGATGCGCAGCATGGGCTTCGAGTCCTGGTACAGGTGCTGGATGGACGTCTCGCTCTTGTCCGTCTTGCCCAGGAGCAGGTGGTTGCCCTGCGACTCCTTGGGGAGCCGCGCGCCGGGGCGCCATTCCAGGAAGCGGTCCATGCGCGCGTGCTGGTAGCCCAGCGACACCAGCACCCGCGTCCCCTTGTCCATGGGGAAGTAGAAGTGCCCGGGCTGCTGGTGCGGCTCATAGGGGACGAGCACCTCCTTGTCCCACAAGGGCAACTTCACCCGGTACGACTCCACCGACGTCTCGTCGTCCTGGCGGATCTGATACGTGCGGTCCGGATCCCCGCCCTCTTCGCTCACCACCCGCCCCTCCGCGAGGAAGGGCCAGCGCGGCGGCCGGAAGCGAGGGCGCCGGAAGGTGGGGTCCGCCGCCTCCTCCAGCGTGGCCTTCAACTTCAGCTCGTAGTCGTTGGCGTCGCTGTCCGGGTCGTGCGCGGCGTCGGCCTCAACGGCGCGTGCTTCCAGCTCCAGCGTGTGCAGCCGGTACTGCTTGCCGTGCGTCGCGGCCTGCGTGCTGAAGTCCCCCAGCGTGTAGAGCCCGTTGAGCACCAGCGACGCGCGGGGATAGCCCGCGAAGGACAGCCGCACCTCCGGGCCCTCCATCTGCTGGCGGTTCGTCTCCAGCGTCACCCGGTCCGTGAGCGTGCCCTCCAGCGTGGAGGTGACCAGGCATTCGGTGAGGACACCCGCGATGGCGTCCGCGTTCTCCACCGCCTTGCGCTTCGTGCCGGCGTCCACGTAGCTGTTGAGCACCGACAGCGCGTCCCGCCGCGGCTCCGGGTAGCGCAGGTCCACCTCCGCCACCTCGTCGCGGGTGAGCACCAGCGCCTCGCCGCCTTCGGGCTTCGCGGCCGCGAGCGTGTACTTCCCTTCCGCGTAGTTCAGGAACATGCCCGCGTGCATGCGCGCCTGCACCCAGTGCAGGAAGTCCAGGAAGCTGGCGCCGGAGTCGTCGTCCGCGCCCAGCCCCAGCGCGTGGAGGCCGTGCTTCGTCCCCGCCGCCTCCCACTCGTAGGCCACGTCCAGGCCTCCGGGCGTGTTCGCCTGGATGACCGCTTGCAGCGTCTCGTCCACCCACACGCCGCTGGGGAAGTGGCGGCGCCACAGCATCGCCGCGGGGTCCACCAGGCGGATGCGGTAGCGCCGCTGCATCACCGGCGCGTCCTTCACGTTCGCCAGCGAGCGCTCGCGGACGTGGCGCTCCTCCACCCGCCCGATGAACTTCAGCGGCAGGGCCTCCGCGCCCTCGCGCCCCTCGGACTGCGCGCCGTAGCGGCGGTCCACGGTCAGCGTCGCCGTCAGGGGCTTGGTGTCGGTGAAGGGGGTGAAGAGCGTGTCCTCGTCCCCGCTCTCCTTGCACATCACCCACCACTCCACCTGGGCCTCGAAGCCGTAGGAGCGCGCCTTCACCGACAAGCGCTTGATGCTGCCCGCGGGCAGCGTGAAGGACTCGTCGCCGGCCTTGAGGTCCAGCGTCAGCTTCAGCTGTTCGGTGAACTTCATGGGTCGTCCTCCCCAGCTGCCTCTTCCGGAGGCCGTTCGCGCAGGCGGCGCGAGCCCGGGTCCAGGAGCAGGTCCATGGGCTCGTGGGAGTCACGCAGGAGCAGGCGCACCACCAGGCCGGGCGCGCCGCCTGCCGTGGCGGGCGCCTCGTCGATGGACACCACCTCCACGCGCTGCTCGTAGCGCGACAGCGTCTCGCGGATCTCCAGGCCCAGGCCCGCGAGGCGCTCCGCGTCCGAGCGGAACCCCGTCTCCGTCAGCCCGAAGCCGGGCAGCACGGACGCCGCGCCGCGCTTGGCCTGGAGCAGGTGGCCCAGGTTGCGGAGCACGGCTTCACGAGGCGTCTCCACCACCCCCAGGAACTTCCGGTGCAGAAAGCCCACGGTCCCCTCCCCTCCTAACGTCCAGCTGCTTTCGGCGTGCCCATGGCCATGCCCTGCCGGTCGCCTTCGACACGCGGAGGCGCGGCCACCGGCACGGACGTGTCGCCCAGGAAGATGAGCTGCCGCAGCGGCTTGCCCTCCGCGCCCGGCAGCCGTTCGTAGCCCAGCTGCCCCCGAGGCCCCAGGCGCACGGTCCGCCCGTGCGCGAGCACCGTCAGCACCACCTCCAGCTGCATCCGCGCGGGCACGAGCAGCGGCAGGATGTGCCGGTGGAAGCGGTGGCGCACCCGCGCGGGCCAGTCCCGCCCGCGCATGTCCGCCTCCTCGTCCGCGAACACCTCCACCTGGAAGCCCCCGATGTCCGTCGCGTACGTCTGGCCCAGGATGCCCGTGCCATCCAGCGGCGTGGGCCCGAAGGCGGGCCGCATGCCGGAGAAGCGCGTGCGGAAGGAGCGGCGGACACACGTCACGCGCAGCTCCGGGAACACCTGCTGGAACAGCCACTGGAGCGTGGCCTGCGAATCCACGCCCACCATGCGCAGGTAGAAGCCCTTCGTGCGCTCCCAGTCCCCCACCAGGCTCGCGTCCCGTTCGGGGTGCAGCGCGTCCACCAGCGCCAGCAGCAGCCGGTGGTCGAAGAAGCGGATGAAGTCGAGGAACGGCTCCGGCTCCGGCAGCTGTTCGGCCACCTGGAGGAAGTAGCTGGGCAACAGGCCCGGCGTGGCCAGGAGGCCCAGGTTGAGCGTCACCACCACCCGGCGCACCGGGGCAAGGTGGAACGTCACCGCCTCCACCAGCGACGCGGACGCCACCGGCTCCGGGTTGCTTTCAAAGAGCACCCGGTCCCGGCCATAGCCCTGCGTCTCCAAGAGCCGCAGCAGCGGTCCCAGGTCGAAGTCCTTCGCGCGGGCGCGGATGCGCCGCTCCAGCGGGGACAGCAGCGGCGAGGCGCCGATCATGAGCGGAGCCGCCTCACTCGCCCGGCCCCACGAAGGCGCCCAGGTCCACCTGGTAGAACTGCGACAGCGTGCGCCACTCCATCGTGTCCTTGCGCTCCCAGTGCTCCTGGATGTCCCCCACGTGGCGGTTGAGCAGCGCGCCGAACGACGAGAACAGCTCCGGCAGGTAGCGCCGCGGGTCGAACTCCTCCAGCGTCCGGAGCACGTCGTCGCTCACCATCGCGGCCTTCTGGAAGTCGCCGCGTTCCACCAGCACCTCGAAGGCCTTGAGCTTGTCGCACAGCTCCAGCAGGTGCACGGATCCCCGCAGCTGCAGCGGCCCCGTCGTGCGGGGGAACGGCGATGGCGGCGTGGCCGCCGCAGCCGCGGAGGTCTTCGCGCCGCGCCCCTTCGCGGGGGCGGCCGGCTTCGCGGGCTCCGGGGTCGGAGCGGGAGCGGCCGCGCGCTCCTGCGTCGTCTCCCGCAGCCACTGTCCCAGCCCCGCCAGGCCCTGGGCCCCGTTGCGGAACGCGGGGCCTTCCAGCACGCCCTGCAGGGTCTGGATGCCGCGCAGGGCGTCCTTGCGCTTGCCGTCCGTGAAGCCCTTGGTCCACGCCTCCCAGCCGGCGTCCCGCTTGCCGTGGTGATACTTCAGCGCGCTCACCAGGATCTGGAACAGCCACGTCAGCGCCTTGTTGAGTAGCACCGCGGGCTTGGACTTGTCCTTCCCCTCGCCCTGCGCGGCCTCCTCCGCCGCCGCGCGCGAGAGCGCGACCAGCACCTCCAGCACCTCCGGCAGGCGCGAGAGCCCGTCCTCGCGCAGCGTCGCGAAGAGGTAGTAGGCCGACAGCCGGACCTCGTAGACCCCTTCACCGTCCAGGGCCTCGATGGCGTCCGCGGCCTCGACGTAGGCCTCCCGCTGCACCAGGTCCGCCACCGTGAGGAAGCGCGGATCATGCGACTCCAGGCGCTCCAGCGATCCGCCCTCCACGGGGCGCAGGCACAGGCTCAGGTCTCTCATGGTCTGTCTTTCCACTTCATGTTACATGTCTTTCATTCACAAGGACAGACACCCTATGCCCATCGCCAAGCCCGACGTACTCGAACTCGAATGCAATTGGCAGACCGGGTTTCAATACCGGCCCGGCTTTCGTGGAGCGCTGGGATATCTGCTGGAATGGAACGGCTGCGGGGGGCTGAACCTGGCGAAGGACCTCACCCTGTTCTCCCCCACGGTGGGTGACTTCGGGCCCAAGGCGCAATGCATTGGTCTCATTGAACGGCTGGCCATGAATGGTGCTTCCGGCCCCATGGACTTCACCGTGTACGTGGGCCGCGTCACGGCCGCGAACGTGCTCAACCACTTCGCCAAGCCCTTGGACAACCTGCGGCTGAAGCTGGCGTGGGCCATCATCGACTTCGATGAAGCGGGTGATACCTGGTTCGAAGCCGCCAAGCTGAAGAGCCCTGCTTCCGCCGAGGCGCTGATGGACACGGAGAAGGGCCGCCCCAAGGTCTTCCTGGACAATCAGCCCGCCACGCTGGCCGAGGACCTGGACATCCGCTTCCACCGCTTCCAGTTCCGGGTGGTGCCCGCGCCCAAGAAGAGCACCACCCTGGAGTTCGCCACCAACTCCCAGGAGCGCCGCGTCACCAAGTGGGGCTCTGACAAGTAGCCCCCCAACGCGGAAACGGGGAAGGCGCTTTTCCCGCCCTCCCCGTCCTGCTTCAACCGCTGACTACTGTTTGCCTTCGACGTAGCCCCAGGCGTACACGTCCTTGTCCAGCGAGTTGTGCCCGTAGTGGATGTTGCACAGGTGCGCCTTGTCCGGGATGAGCTGGAAGGTCATCTGGCAGAACTTGACGTCCGTGACGCCCACGTTCTCCGGATCACCCACATGCATCATCACCTCGCTGCCCTTCTGGTTCAGCCGGGCGGACATCTCGTTGGCGGGGCCGCCGGCCTCGTCACCGAGCGGATAGCACTTCTCGAACCACTTGCCCTGGGCGCTGTCCCACTCGCAGATCCAGAACTTGAGCTGACGGATCTCCGTGTTGGTGATGCCGGTGAAGTCCGCCTTGTTCTCCGGCGAGATCAGCACCGTGAAGTCAATGGGGTCGAGCTTGCCGCCCTCCCACTGGAGCTGGGTGATGAGGCCCACCGCGCGCACGGCCTTCTTCGCGCCCACGTCCTCCAACGCCACACCGGCGTAGGCGGGATCGCCGACGAACGGGGTGTAGAAGAGGCTGCTGCTCTTGGGGAACGAGCCGTCGTCCTTGCCCATCCCCTTGATGTCCAGCAGGTAGCCCACCGGGATGTTCTTCTGGGGGCGCTGCTGGATGGTCTGCTGCCAGTCACACGAAATGCCAAGCGGTCCATCACCCATGGTTTCGGTCCTCCATTTTGCTGCGGGGTTTGTCAGCCGAGCCGCGCATCCACGCGAAGGTCCACGTTCATGCCTTCGAACTGGATGTGCGGGAGGACGGAGAGGTTGCAGTGGTACCAGCCCACCTTGCCGGGCACTTCCGCCACGGTGAGGTTGTAGGCCTTGAAGGGGTAGTAGCGCAGCGTCAGGTCATCCGGGTTCACCAGCGTGGTGACGTACCGGGAGATCCACCGGTCCAGCTGCTGCTGCATGTACGCCGCGTTGGCCGTGCTGCCGATGTTCTCGCGCATGATGGCCTTCACGTAGTGCGCGATGCGGCTGATGGAGTACGTGTAGGCCAGGTTCGTCACCAGCTGCGAGTTCTCCGAGTCCTTCGTGTCCTCGAAGACCTTGGCCTTCTTGAGGGACTGGACGCTGAAGAAGACGGCCTCCGCGCTCCCCTTCTTGTGGATGAGCGGGATGAAGCCGCCGTTGGCGAGCTCCAGCTCGCGGAAGTCCGGGATGGACATCTCCACGGGCAGCTTCATCTCCTCCTCGCCGCGCAGGTGCGTCAGGTGCACGGGCAGGCCCGCCACCAGGCCGCCGCCCTTGGGGCCGCGGATGTGCTGGCACCAGCCGGAGCCCGCGAACGAGCGCACCAGGTTGCGCGCGAACAGCATGGCCGCGTTGCCCCAGAGGTACTCCTCTTCCTTGTCGCCCTTCACCGCCTCCGTGAAGTTCATGCCGGGGGCCGGGTAGGTCTCCGGGTTGTAGGGCGGCCGGACGATGTAGCGCGGCAGCGTGAGGCCCACGTAGGCGGCCTCGTCCGTGTCACGCAGCGCGTTCCAGGCGGAGTACTTGGGCGAGTCCAGCAGGCTGGCCACGTCACGCAGCTGGGACACCTCCTTCATGGTGTCGCAGCCGAAGAAGCGCGGAGACACGGACGCCACGAACGGCGCGTGGCTGGCCGCGGCGATCTTCCCCATCGTCTTGAGCCACAGCATGTCCTGCGGCGTGTTGGCGAACTCGTACATGCCCACCAGCGCGCCGTAGGGGGCGCCGCCGTACTGATCGTACTCAGCGACGTACAGCTTCTTGAAGAACTCCGAACCGGCGACGTCCGCCGCGTTCGTCTCCAGGTCGCTGTAGGCCTCCTCCTTGGAGACATCCAGCAGGCTCAGCTCGACGTTGGCCTTGAAGTTGGTGTTACGCACCAGGTCGTTGAGCGCGGTCCACTGCGCCTCCACCTCCTGGAACTCCGGCGCGTGCAACACGGCATTGAGCTGATCCGACACCAGCGCGTCGATGGTGCCGACCAGCTCCTGCACCGTCTGCTTGTCGAAGCGGCCCTCGTCCGTGTCCATGTTGTGGACCATGGCCGCAAGGCTGGAGACGAAGCGCTCCTCGGGGGTGGCGTCGTCGGGGATGACCAGCAGGTCGGTCTGGGTGGAGGCGTCACGCGCGGTGGGCACGGAGCCCAGGCGCACGCTGTTGAGGAACAGCGGAAGGTCCAGGGGCACATCGGCCACGGCGGTCGTCGCGGTGGTGGAAGACGCAGGAGCGGTAGGCATGGCAGGAGCTCTCGTTCAGGAAGGTCGTGGGGAGGGGCTTGCGCCCGGCATCACGTCGTCGGCGGCTGCGGGTTCGTCGCGGCCAGCTTCGGCAGGCTCATCGACTTGAACGCGGCCAGCTCCGTCTTCAGCTTCTGGACGGCCTCCGGGTTCTGCGCGAGCTGGCGCACCAGCTGGCGGAACTCCTTGCGGTTGTCCAGGTTGCCCTGCAGCTCCAGCAGCAGCTTGCGCAGCGTGAGCAGCGCGTTGATCTTCGGAACCTGACGCGCCACGTCCACCGGGCTGAAGGACTTCATCGAGTCCAGCTTGAGGCTCACCTGCAGCGGCGCCGGCGCCGACCCATCCACCGGGTCCTTCTTGTCCACGCGGTTGGGCACGCTGAAGTTCAGCGTCATGCCCATGTTCTGGATGACCTGGTTCAGGTTCTTGCCATCCAGGTTGCGGATCTCCCGCTGATCCAGGTCCTTCTTGCGGTCAATGGAGGTGCCCTTGGAGAAGTCCCCCATCACCAGCAGCCGGAACGGAAGCGCCTTGTCCGCCCGGGTTCCGTTCACCTGGGTGCGGTAGGTCAGCGTGATGCGTGATCTGGGAATTTCGTCGGTGATGGCCATGAGTACCCCCAAGAACTGAACCGCCGTTTGTGAAGGAATTGATAAACCATACGAATACAAAAAATCAATACGCCTCCAACGTATAACCCGACACATTGGGCGCATCCGCACCCGGTGAGACAAATTGGACTCAACCCAGGGCATCCCCTGCCCCTCAGTGCGAGAAACCAGGCACGGTGGATCATCCAGGCTGACTTGACGCCACCGGCATCAGGCCGGTAGTTTTTTTGAAACACTGTCACCCAGCCCAAGCAAGTTTTTGCCCCGGGCGGTCCCCGTGACAGGAAACCCGCTCCCGCCGCTCCTGGACATGAACCCAGACACCCTCGCGAGAGTCCTGTGGCAGGAGGGGCAGACCCTGCTGCCCGAACACTTCCGGGCGCAGGAGGAATCCCTCTCCACGGAGGCCCGGCGCTACGCGGGGTTCGCGGGCCTTCCGGTAGTGGGCGTGAGCGCGCTGCGTTTCAACAATGTGTTGCTCGCCAAGGGCTCGGTGGCGCTGGAGGAGTTGACCGCGGTGTTACCGGGAGGCCACCTGGTGGAGGTGCCGGGTAACGCGGATGTAACACCGCTGTCGCTCGAGGAGACGGGCCGCATGCGGGTGACGGTGTATCTGCACCTGCTGGGGGTGCTGGAGCCCCGCGAGGACATGGCGCCCGCGGGCGGAGAAGCCCCCAGCGTGGTGCGCGCGGGACGGCGGCTGTGCCTGTCGCTGGAGCCGGTGGTGGACGACACGGTGAGCAGCCTGTCGCTGGCCGTCTTCACCCGGAACGCGGACGGGCCCTGGCAGCTGTCCGCCACGCACCTGCCGCCGCTCTTGAGCGTGGGCCCCCACCCGTTCCTGGAGCCCCTGTTCGAGCAGCTGGACGGCCTGCTCCAGCAGGCGCAGGGGCAGCTGCGCACATCGCTGCGCGAGGGCCTGGTGCGAGGCGACCGGCTGGCCAGCGCGCGGCGGGCGCTGTGCGAGGTGCGAAGCCTCCAGGTGCTGCGCCAGGACATGCGTCACGGCCTGCAACCGCCGCCCTACCCGCTGGTGCAGGCGCTGCGGCGGCTGTACTTCGAGACGTGCTGCTACCTGGAGGCGGAGCCGGACGACGAGCTGCCCGCGTACGAGCACGAAGCGCCGGGCCCGGGGCTCGCGCGGTGGATGGAGCTGCTCACGCGCGGGTTCCGCCCTCAGGCCAGCCCCCTGTCCTACCGGGTCTTCGACTTCCAGGACGGCCACTTCAAGCTGACCCCGCTGCCCAGGGAGACGCCGGCGCCGGATGACTTCTACCTGCTGGTGCGCCGGCAGGAGCGCGACCGGCCCCGCTCCATGGAGGGCGTGAAGCTGGCCAGTCCCCTGCGGCTGCCGGCGGTGCGTCGCCAGGCCTTGAAGGGCGTGCCGTACCGGCACGTGGCCTTCCCGTCGTTCCCCCACGCCTTCGACGCGGACATCGACTGGTATCAGCTGACGCCCCAGAGCGAGGAATGGCAGTCCGCGACGCGCGAGGACGGGCTCACCTTCTTCGCCACGCCCGCGCTCGAAGGGGCGCAGGTGCTCCTCTACTGGCGCAGGGCCTGACGGAGGACCGACGGGGGAACGGCGCGCATGCCCAAGCTCATCTGCATCATCGACATGGACAAGGAGAAGGGCCTCACCCTCACCACGGAGGACAAGGACGGGAAGATCCTCCAGACAGTGAAGATGGACGGCGAGGCCATCACCCTGGAGGTGAAGGGTGACAGCGCCACCAGCACCATCGTGCAGAAGCAGGACAGCGTCACGGTGACCGTCAAGTCCTTCGTGCTGAAGGCGGAGACCATCGAGGTGACGTCCACGAAGGCGTCGTCGTGGAAGAGCGACGACACGTTCGCGCTGGAGAGCGCCAAGGCCTTCACGGTCACCACGAAGGACGCGCTGACGCAGAAGGCTGCGAAGGACGCGACCCTCTCCTCGGACGAGGCCGTGACGCTGAAGGCTGCGAAGAAGTTCAGCGTGGAGGGTGACGACGTCCAGGTGGAGGCCAAGACCGGCGCGGTGGCCCTGAAGGCCCCGTCCATCAAGGCGGAGGGCCAGAAGGACGTCGCCATGGAGGGAGCGCAGGTGACGGTGACCGCCAAGGCGAAGCTGGGGCTCAAGGCGGACGGCGTGGCGGAACTCAAGGGCGGCATGGTGAACGTGGGTTGACGGGGGGCGCGGATGAAGCTCGAGCACTGGCAGGTCGTCTTCACGCAGTACCGGCAGGCCCAGTCCGTGCTGGACGGGTGGCTGCCGCAGTCCGCGCCCGGTTCGGCCGCGGCCGTGGGGCTCTTGGGCCGCGAGGGCCTGCGCAGGCTCCACGACGAGCTCCTGGAGGTGATTGAGCGGCTGCGCGCGGGCCTGGGCGCCCACGCCCGCGACGAGGAGGTGCAGGACGCGCTCAAGCCCTTCACGTACCTGGTGGACGAGCGCGTCCTCCTGAGGCTCGCGGACTCGGAGCAGCCGCTGTGGCCGCTGTTGCAGTACCGCCTCTTCGGCGAGGACGGCGGCGGCGAGGCCTTCTACACGCTGGCGGATCAACGGCTGGATCAGCCGGGTTCACCCGCGCTGCTCTTCGAGATGCTCCACTTCTGCATCACGGCGGGCTTCGGAGGCCGCTACCTGGGACACACCGCGAAGCTGCGCGAGTACCAGGAGCGGCTGTCCGCGCGCATCGTCACGCCCCCGCCACCGCCCGCCTTCGCCGGGGCTGGTGAGTCCTCCGGGCCGCTGCTCTACGCCTTTCCCGCCCGCTACTACGCGGCCAGCGCCGCGAGCGTGCTGGGGCTGCAGTGCCTGCTCTGGTGGGTGACCCGGTGAAGCCACAAGCCGCCGCACCCCAGGCTCCGGCCGCGGCGCCCATCGACGCGGCGCCCGCCCTGCTCCAGGAGGTGCGCAAGACCGTCGCCGCGCGCCTGGGGGTGGGGCGTCATGGCCTGGAGCCGATGCTGGACGAGCTGGGCCAGACGCTGGCCCGCCTGATGCCGGGGCCGGGTGACGCGCGGTTGTCGCCGGAGGAGCAGGAGAAGGCCCGCGCGTCGTTCGCGGGCACGGTGGACACACTGGAGGACGTCCTGGAGGCCCTGCATCGCTCGGGCCGGGCTGGGAACGTCCTGGGCTGGGGAGAGCGCTGAGCCATGGATGTCATCAAGAAACTGATCGCGTTCATCCCACCGAAGTGGAAGCCCTACGCGCTTCTCCTCATGGCGCTGCTGGCCATTGGCATCCCGCTGTTCCTCGTGTGGCGTGCGAAGCGCAAGAGCGCGCCGGCCGGAGGGGCCGCCGCGCCGGAGCCCCTGGCGAAGAACCGGCTGCGCAAGGTGCGCGAGAAGTTCCTGGCCGGGCTACCGCTGCGGCACCGCGTGGCGGTACGGGACCTGCCAGGTGTGGTGGTGCTGGGGCCTGCGGGCGCGGGCAAGTCGCGGCTCATCGAGCTGGACCTGGACTGGAAGCGGCAGGCGCGGCAGTTCCTGCCCAGCCTCCTCACGGACTCGCTGCTCCAGGTCTACCTGGGCGCGGACGTGGTGGCCCAGGAGCTGTCCGCGCAGCTCGTGGAGGACGAGTCGCCCCAGGCGCGAGAGGCGCTGCGCCGGCTGTGGAAGGACAGCTTCGGCAGCGGCCAGCAGGCGCTGGCGGTGCTGGTGCTGGACGCGCGCTGGCTGCAGGACACGCCCCCGGACGAGGTGCGCCGCGCGGCGCAGCTGCTGCGAGGCAAGCTCAACCTGTTGTCGGAGGTGCGCGGGGGCGAGCTGGAGACGCGCCTGTGCCTCACCCACCTGGATGAGCGGGAGGGCTACGCGGACTTCGCGAAGCTCTTGCGCGCCTACCACGTGCCGCTGCGCTTCCCCCTGCCCCCGTCGGGCCAGGAGGGACAGGTGGGCTCGCTGCTCAAGGCGCAGGAGCACTACCTCGCGCTGGGTCTCACGTCGCTTCCGGTGGAGTCCTTCGAACGGCTGGAGCACTTCTATTCGGAGGGCCACGCCCCTTTCGAGGCGCTGTCGCGCTTCGTGACGGCGCTGATGGAGGGCCAGACGCTGGCGTACGCGCCCCGGCTCGCCACGGTGTCGCTGTCGTCCGCGGACAAGGACACGAGAGACCCTGACGTCCTCTCGGTGTCCGCCGAGGCCAGCACGGCGAAAGCGGTCCACGAGCGCTACCTGCACATCCACCTGCGCCGGGCGGTGCTGCTGGGGCTGGCGTGCGCGCTGCCGCTCCTGGCCGTGTACGGGCACTTCGCGTGGAGGCTGGGCCAGGCGCGCACACGCGTGCAGCGCTTCGAGGAGATGGTCCAGCGCATCCGCGACCAGGGGCAGGAGGTGTCCGGGGCCGCGGTGCAGGAACCGGTGGTCGCCGCGGGCCACTCCCTGGACTCGTTGTGGCGGGCCATGAACACGTGGCCCCTGTTGCGCTACAGCTTCACCGACGCGCGCGAGGACCTGCGCCAGCGCCTGGCGCGGGGCATCCGCGAGGCCCACATCCGGCCCGCCCTGGAGAAGTGCCACCGCCAGCCGGACACGTGCCGTCCGGAGCAGGTCGTCTACCTGCTGGCCGCGTTGCACGGTTCGCGCGAGGAGCCGCTGGGCCAACTGGTGCTGTCCAGCCTGAAGACGCGTCCGAACTGGGGCTTCGTGTCGGAGGACGGCTCGGCGGAGCCTGCCGCGGACGCGGCGGCGTTGGAGGGAGGGCGCTCGTGGGTGACGGCGGTGGGGCTGAACGACTCCCTGGTGGCCGACTACGTCGTCATGAGCAATCCGCCGTGGTCCGCGCCGGACACGCCCGAAGCCAGCTGGGCGCGCTGGCCCTACCCGGAGCCGCTCACGCAGGAGTCCCAGCTGATGCCGTGGCAGGCGCACCTGCGGCGGTTGCAGGACCTGCTGGCGAACCGGGCCGTGGAGCCGCGCGCGCTGGAGCAGCTGGACGCGGAGCTGGAGTCCATGCAGGACGAGCGACGGAGGCTCCAGACGCTGCTGGATGACAGCGCGCGCTTCAGCAGCCTGCCGCGCGCGCTGGAGCTCCTGGCCGCCTCCGAGGCGCGGGTGGACACCAGCCGCTTCCGGGGCATCCCCTCCACCATCAGGACGGTGGCGTGGATCAACGACCACCGCGAAGTGCTGACGAACGTGCTGCGCATGGAGGAAGAGGCCTTCCTGGGCGTGAAGGCGGTGCAGAAGATGAACGTGGCGGAGCTGCTGGTGCGCGACGGCCTGTGGCTGCCGGGCAACGGCCCCTCGGTGCTCCAGGTCCCGGTGCTCCAGAGCACCTTCGAGTTCCGGCCCAAGGACAGCTCGCGGCTCCTGCACCAGGCGCTCTTGCGCTACCACGAGAAGACGGGGCGCATGCCCTTCGGCGTGGTGGAGGGCGAGGAGGCGGTGGCGGCGCGGAGCGGCGCGAGCCTGGCGTCGGACCGGCTGGAGTTCGACACGCGGTTGCGCCCGCTCGTGGATGAGTTCACCACGCGCATCAAGGGTTCGGGGCTGCCGGTGGAGGAGGTGTTGCAGCGCCACGAGCACGTGCGCCGCAAGGTGAACCAGTTCGCGGTCCAGTACCGCAACCGCCTGTTCCAGCGCGTGGGCGGCTACCGCTTCCAGGCGGTGATTCCCGCGCTCCTGGCGGAGGAGCTGTCGCGTCTCACGCAGCCGTCCTCGGACCTGGTGGACATGCTGCGCGACGTCGCCCAGAGCGTGGCGCTGGAGCCGTTGGAGGGGCCCTTCTACGAATCCCTGCGCAACGCGGTGGCGCCCTTCAAGCCCATCGCCACGGTGATGAAGCCGGACGAGACGGGCAACTACACGGCGCTCAACCCCTACCGGGCGCTGGTGGCCCAGATGTCGGACGAGCTGAACGCGGTGCCCCGTCCGGGCATGGTGCCCGCGGAGGCGACAGCGTCGCTCACGGGAGGCCTGGCCACTGGCAGCGCTCAGCCGGCCGGCGGGGCCGCGAAGCTCCAGGAGCTGCTCACGCCGCTGGGGAGGCTGGCCTTCGCGATGATGATGGAGGACGACACGTCCTACCTGCGCAAGGTGGACGCGTGGCTGGACCAGCAGGGGCTCATAGGAGAGCTGCGGCAGCCCTTCCGCCAGCCGTTCCTCGCGGTGCGCGAGCTGGGCCAGCGGGAGATTGAACGAACCCTGGAGCGGCAGTGGGACGAGGCCTCGGGCCGGTTCCTGCGTCCGCTGCTGAAGCACTATCCGTTCACGCCGGACGCGTCGCAGGAGGTGGCGCAGGAAGACCTGGAGGTGCTGCGCCGGCTCGACGGAGCCTTCTGGGACTTCGTGACGCGGGTGCTGACACCGGTGTGCGAGGAGCGAGGCTCGGAGTGGGTACCGCGAAGCGCGCTCCAGTCGCGGCTGGCGTTCCCGCAGGGGATGTTGCCCTCCTTGGGGAAGCTGTCGCGGCTGGCCCGCGTGCTGTGGGACGCGGAGGGCAGGCCCCGGCCGCTCATGTTGCAGGTGATGCCGCTGCCGCTGCCGAAGGCGCCCGTACCGGGCAGCTTCGTGACGCTGGGTTCGCTCAAGTGCGGCAAGACGACGTTCCTCGCGTACAACCAGAGTCCGTCGTGGCAGGAGTTCCCGCTGGCGTGGTGGGACCAGCAGACGGCGTCGCTGATGCTGGAGTTGCGTGCGCCCACGGAGCAGGCGGTGCAGTACGCGTCGCTGGAGAAGTCGCGTTCGGCGTGGAGCTGCTTCCGGCTGCTGGAGTCATCCCAGGCCACGGAAGACCCGCAGCACCGCAAGTGGTCGTTGAGAGCGCGAGCAGCCACGCCCCCGGACGGGGTGATGGAGCTGCGCGTCGGGCTCAAGGGTGAGCCCTGGATCCCGTTCCGCGAGGTGCCGCGATGAAACCGTGGGCAGGCTGCATCCCCCTGGCGCTGTGTTTCCTGGCCGCGTGTCAGCCGAGCACGCTGCACCTGAGCGTGAAGGCCCCGTCAGGGACGAACCAGGGCCGGCCGATGTACATGCTGGTGCGCAAGGTGGATCCGAAGCAGTTCGCCGTGGAGTCCTACGGCGAGGTGTCCGCGCGCATCTTCCAGCCGGACGCGGACGTGCTGCTGTCTGAGGTCATCTACCCGGGCAGGTTGCAGCGCATGAAGGTGCCTCTGCCGGACAACACGCCGGTGGCGGTGTCGTTCCTCTTCACCGCGCCGGACGGCACCTGGCAGCAGTTCGTGAACGCGCCCGCGCCCGGCTCGCTGGAAATCGAGCTGCTCGAAGGCCGCATCCGCACGGGCACCCAGCCCGCGGCCCCCAAGGAAGGCGACGACGCGGCGAAGCCGCCCGAACCGCCCGCCGCCCCGAAG